>CAZYIJ010000060.1:0-11892 GCA_964647425.1 uncultured Anaerolineaceae bacterium | reverse complement strand
ACGAATGTTAGCTTGGGAAGCTAATGCCTTACCACTTGGCAACACCCGCGTGAGGACATTATTTTACCCTTATTTTAAAATATTGCACAGAAAATTATGGTAAAAAGAGCAACCACTGAAGCAGAACAGTTTGTAAAAAGCAGGAAAAACTCCTTCCTGGCAGCATTTCAAGGATTAGCTTTTGTTTTCAGAACCCAAAGGAACGCCTGGATCCACTTAGCCGCTACTGTCATCGTGATTGTCCTAAGCGCTATTCTGCAACTCGAGATAACGGAATGGATTACTCTATTGCTTGTGATCGGCTTAGTCTGGTTGGCTGAATTTCTCAATACTGCTTTTGAGGTAACCGTAGATCTTGCCAGTCCGGAAGTACATCCTCTTGCAAAAATCAGTAAAGACGTCGGAGCCGCCTCCGTTTTGTTAGCTGCAATACTGGCGGTAATTATTGGAATTCTGATTTTAGTACCCGCAATCTTAGAAAAAATTAATATTCTTGATTAATCTTTGCCGTTGTAATTCAATTAAAACACTGTATACTAGACAAATAATTACTTAGGAAATCATTGGAGGAATGAATATGTTTGAAGAACCGATTAATGTCACTGATGCTGCTTTCGAAAAGACAGTATTAGGAAATACACTTCCCGTTATTGTGGATTTTTGGGCCCCCTGGTGTGGTCCTTGCCGAATGGTAGCCCCAATCCTTGAAAAAATTGCCAAAGAATACGCTGGAAAATTGGTGGTCGCAAAAGTAAATACGGATGAAAACCAGGAATGGGCCGGTAAATACGGCGTCCAGGGAATCCCCACCATGCTGATGCTCAAAGACGGAAAGATCGTTCATCGTCAGGTTGGCGCTCTGCCTGAACAAATGCTGAAAGATGTTGTCGATCAATTTTTAGAAATCGCCCAAGGCGGCTAAAAAATTAAGTTGGCATAATAAGAGCCGCTAATTGCGGCTCTATTAATTTAATTCCTGCAGAAAGTTAACTGTTGGTTGTTACAGTCTGCTTTCGGATGATATCCGCACCTAGTGATTGCAGCTTTTCGTCGATACGTTCATAACCCCTGTCAATTTGACCGACATTGCGTATAGTTGACTCGCCATTTGCTGAAAGAGCAGCTAAAACCAGTGCGATACCTGCGCGGATATCCGGGCTATCAAGTTTCTCTGCATTGAGTGGGGTAGGACCGTTCACAATACAGCGATGGGGATCGCACAAGACAATCTGTGCGCCCATGGAAACAAGTTTATCAATGAAGAACATCCTGCTGGGGTACATCCAATCGTGAAACAGAATCGTTCCTTTAGATTGAGTGGCAATAACAATCGCGATACTCATTAAATCAGTGGGGAAGGCTGGCCAGGGCATTACGCTGATTTCAGGAATCGCATTGCCAAGGTCAGGTTGGATCACTAATTTTTGATTCGACGGCACAAGTATGTCGTCTCCCTCAAAAATCATCTCAACCCCAAGCCTGCTCAAAACGAGCTGGATCATGCGGAGGTATTCGACCCCAGCGTCTTTGATGCGGATTTCTCCACCAGTCACCACTGTTGCACCAACAAAACTGATCACTTCCAGGTAGTCCGGACCAATGGTGAATTCAGCACCGTGCATGTCTTCAACACCCTCAACACAAAGAACGTTTGAGCCGATATTCTTAATTTTGGCACCCATCGCGTTTAAAAGCTGGCAAAGTTGTTGAATATGAGGTTCTGAGGCGGCATTTCGGATGTAGGTAGTGCCTTTTGCCAGTACAGCTGCCATGATTGTATTTTCAGTTGCTGTCACACTAGCTTCATCTAACAGAATATCTGCACCAATTAAACCATCAGTGGAGAATTCAAAGTAATCCTCATATTCAAATTTCGCACCAAGTTTTTCTAAAGCCAAAATGTGCGTGTCAACGCGTCTGCGACCTATAACATCGCCTCCTGGTGGGGGCAGTTTCAAACCTCCATAGCGGGCTGTCATTGGACCAGCGAGCAAAATAGATGCCCGGATTTGCCGGCACAACTCAGGGTCAAGATCACCAGGAGTGATGTTGGATGCCTCTATGGTCCAGGTGGAGTTTGTAGGATCTTTAGTGATGGTAACACCAAGACTCTGTAACAATTTTGCCATCGTGCGCGTGTCTTGAATATCCGGCATATTATGCAGTAAGACCGGTTCGGTCGTCAAAAGACAGGCAGCCATCATCGGAAGAGCAGCATTTTTGTTTCCAGAAGGCCGCATCGTTCCTCGAAGAGGCGTTCCCCCTCTGATGATGAATTTATCCATTTAGATCTCCTTGGTAGTTATTCAGTCAATTATTGGACCTGAAGCAAGAACTTCGGGACCAACATTGTCTTCATATTTTTTGAAATTGTCAACGAATTTTTGGGCTAAGGCTCTGGCTTCCAGATCGTATTGTCCACGGTCCTGCCAGGAAAGTTCAGGGTTGAGCACTTTATCAGGCACACCAGGCACTTCGTTTGGAATGGCAATGTTGAAAATCGGGTGAACATGGGTGGGAACATCATTCAACTCGCCCTTCAATACAGCACCGATCATTGCCCTGGTCAGAGGAAGTTTAATTCGTTCTCCCACTCCGAAACCGCCAGCGGACCAACCGGTGTTGAGCAGCCAGACGTGAGTGCCGTGTTGTTTCAGTTTTTCAGCAAGGAGTTTGGCATAGACAGTCGGTTTCAAAGGAAGGAATGGTGCGCCAAAGCAAG
The DNA here is from genome assembly GCA_964647425.1 of uncultured Anaerolineaceae bacterium. Classification (GTDB taxonomy): domain Bacteria; phylum Chloroflexota; class Anaerolineae; order Anaerolineales; family Anaerolineaceae; genus Mesolinea. Next base: position 9,170 of record CAZYIJ010000060.1, on the reverse strand, counting down.
TAGAGAAAGTGGCTTCAGGCTTGGTTACTCCACGTTCGGTACCAGCAAGTTTAGAAGTGTAACCGCTCAGGAAGTAGAACATCGCCTGCTCTTTGGTCAACCTTGCTAAAGGAGGCATAACGCCGAAGGCGTCTGCAGTCAGGAAGAAAATGTTCTTAGGCTGTCCGCCCATGCTGCCGGGAGCATAATTGCTTATGAAGGTCAGTGGGTATGATGCCCGTGTGTTTTCCGTGATGGAGTTATCATCAAAATCCGGTTGATTGTTCTCATTTAAAGGCACATTTTCGAGCAGTGATCCAAAGCGATTGATTGCTGACCAGACCAGCGGTTCGTATTTAGGGTTCAAACGAATTGTTTTTGCGTAGCAGCCGCCTTCAAAGTTAAAAATCCCATTGTCGCTCCAGCCATGTTCATCGTCGCCGATTAGGGCGCGCGATTCGTCTGAAGAAAGCGTGGTTTTACCGGTGCCGCTGAGACCAAAAAATAAAGCAACATCGCCTTCTTCGCCAATGTTGGCTGAACAGTGAAGGGAGAGAATGTTTCGTTTGGGTAAAACGTAGTTCATCAGGGTGAATACAGACTTTTTGATTTCTCCAGCATAGCGGGTATTCCCTACCAAAACCAGTTTTTCATCAAAATCCATTGCCACCACTGCAGGGGAGCGCAGTCCATCAACAGCAGGATCACCGGCAAATCTTGAAGAGACTAAAAGTGTGAAGTCAGGGTCAATATGCGGTTCTTCTGAGGTATTGGCAATAAACATGTTTGAAGAAGCCATACTCTGCCATGCCAGGTCAGTGATTACCCGGAGCCTGACAGTATTTTCAGGATCTGCGCCTGCCAAAACATCCCGAACATAAATTGTTCTGTTTTGCAATGTGTTTGTGATTTTTTTCTTGAGCTGTTTGAAATTCTCCGAGGTCATCGGTTCAGTGCCGGATGCAAACCAGAGATCAGGATCGCCATTTTCTACCAAGTACTTGTCATTAGGGGAGCGGCCGGTGTAGGGTGAGGTATTTACAACCAATGCGCCTGTATCTGCCAACTTTCCTTCGCCATTAACAAGGGACTCGGTCACCAGTTCCGGGATATTTAGGTTGTATTTAACTACCTGGACATCACCCAAGCCTAATTTGGTTAACTCAGATCTCAGTACTTCGTTGATTTGGGACATGATTAGATCTTTTAATCTCCTTTTATTGGTTGTGAAATAAATTAAACGCAGGTTTCCCGTAAATCGATGAGGAGAAATCTGACATTTGCATAGCCGGGAAAAATCCACGGGAGGACACACCTGAAATCCAGCCTCTGGCTGAAGTGGCGTTGAGGTAGGCATAATAGAATTGGGTCTGAGCGTCCAGGTCGACATTATGGCTGTTGTAGGTTACGTTTGTGCTGCTGATAATTGAACTCGGATTATTAATTGTGCTCACGGTAGTAGTTGTGAATGAGGCACCATTTAAGCCAAAATATATTGGTTTCTGATTGGTTTCATAGAAGCCAAAAACAACACTGTCAACGAAACTGCCGACTGTCTCAGTGGTATAAAATGTGGAATTTTGCAGATCAGAATTGAAAAGAAGGTAAAACCCCTGTGATTGCTCATAAAAAGAGTAAGTTTCAAGAGATTCAGAGTTTACATCCTGGGCTAATAAGATTTGTCCTTCATAGTATTCATCTGTTTTCGTGAGCAAATCAGTCCAGAATTTTTCACTCGTTTTTGGGGTTCCGTAGTTTTCACCAACTGTCGCCATTGCGCCTGGGTAGCTATTGGCAACATCCGAACCGCCCAAGATGATCTGATCGGCTTTGATGGCAGTTGCCAGTTTGATTACGTGCATTACCATGCGTTCATAATCTGCGTACCATTGCTGCCACCAAATCATTGATTTCATGGAATCAGTCCACCAGGAATCCATATCGGATAGATAGAGAAGTTGGGGGTAAATGGCAACTTTGAGCCCCTCATCACGGGCAGCCATGGCAATCCGATTCAGTTCAGTTGAAGGAATGGTAATTGACGGATCACTGTCTATAAAAGGAAGATCTTTGTTCATCCCAACCTTCCAGGTTGGTGTCAAAATGAGCCAATTAAAACCATTTGAAGAAAGCTGACCTACCATTCCAAACGATGCATTCAAAATGTTGGATGCGTAAACCGGATCAATCTCAACCCCGACCAGAGCTTCTTCATCAAAACTTACCGGAGAATAGGAGTCAGTTGTTTGTGTGCTTGGATCCCAAAGTCTCCAGGCACTTATCTCATCATGAATTTCAGTTATTGTTCCAAGAGTAAATGATCTTGGTGTGGTGTTGGGATAATTTTCTTCCCCGAGAATACAGTCTGCGTTACGGCAATACCGATAAACGATTGGCTCTTCGCTCTCTGAACGAGGGTTGTATACCAACATCCACTGGTTATTCCCCATTGGCCACATCGGGATTGGATTACTCCACGATCCCAGGTTAAACTGGATATATACCTGGTCAGCAGACTCAGAAGTGCCAGGTGAAGTGGCAAAAAACGAGACAGCGCTTTGCTGCGGAACACGCCAGGTTGTGACTGTATCGTTCACTATTACATCTTTATCAGGGACGATAAATTCCCGGACAAAACGGGTTCCATCCTGAGCGCGTTCACTGTTAATGATTGAGTCGCCGAGGGTATATTGATACCTAACGGAACTGCCTGCAAACAAATTGAGTTGAATTACGTATTTACCATCTGAATTTCGAGCCATCAGCGGCATATTCACCGCCATTGATCCATCACCTGTCAGCATGTCAGAAAAGGTTTGCCCAAATTGTCGTAAATTGCCCGCCATCCTGACCGGCGCACCCACTGCCTCGTTAGGGGGAGTCATCACAAAGGTCAGCGTAACTTCGGGCAAAGGAATCATGCGGATAATTGCCAGAGTTTCCAGGTTTTCCACCATATTGACTTCTTGTTGAAAGCTTAGATAGCTACCATCAGAAAGTGTAGCAACCAAATTATGTTCTCCAACCGGCAACCCGCGAACAAAGAACCTTCCGTTCATATCAGTTAGAGCAGTTTTGCCGGCAACGTTGATCAGCACATCCGCCAGCGGCGCTTCAGTTTCATCATCTGCGACTACGCCGTTGAGATCGACCAAAGGTCCGTTGTATGCTACTTCCGGCCAACCAGCAATGGCATCACTGACAATCAGATTTTCTCTTACTACGATCTGCCGGAATGAGAGTGCAGTGCCATCAGGAAGCATTTCGCCAACTTCAATTGGATGCGTCAACGTATACCGGTAAGCTATCGTGGATCCTTGCGGAAGCATGATGCTCAAGCTGAATGTATTTTCGTTTTTGACTAAGCTATAGCGTTCGAGGTTGTAACTAACTCCAGAAACAAGGTCGAGAATATCCAGTGAGATTTCATCTTCTTCAGAGAATTTTTGAAAAGGGTGTGCAACAAATTCGACATTAACCAATTTCGATTTGGAAATGTCTGAAGGAAGATTTACATTAGTTAAAACATCGTCGGGATCTTTAGGTTGGAAGGTCAGTGAGCAACCGGATAATAACCCAATTAAAAGTGTAAGGCAGGTAAGCAGGCAAAATGGTAATGTTTTTTGATTCACTTACTCCTCATCGCGTTTAGTTGATTGAATAATTGTTGTCAGATTTTCTGCCAGACTGCCTAAAACGCCGTTGATGAATCGCGGAGAGGAATCAGTTCCGAACATTTTTGCCAATTCCACCGCTTCGTTGATTCCTACCTTTAAGGGAGTTTTTTTATAAAAAGCTACTTCCCACAAGGCCATTCGCAAAATATTGCGATCCACAACAGCAACCTGATCCAAGGGCCACTCAGGAGCATGCTCACTGATTAGAGTGTCCAGCTTTGAAGTATTATCCCGAACACCCGAGATTAATGAACGGGCAAATTGAAATTGACTTTCATCCAGGTTTTGATCAATCGATCTTTCATCGAGTACTTCACCGAGTAAATGATCAGTCAAGTCCAGCTCGAATAAAACTTGCAGTGCAACTATTCTCGCCCGTGTACGTGATTTCATAATCTTTTAAGCTTCGATATCCACATCAACAATATGTACACTGATATTAGCAACTTCCATGCCAACCATCTCAGTTATTGCTCGGTTTACTTTCTGTTGGATAGTCTCTGCGACAAGTCGGGCGTTGTGCTCGCTGCTTATGATGATGTATAGGTCAATAAAAATCAAGTCATCTTTTACTTCAATTTTGACACCCTCGTTTTCCGGGGAGGGGAGGTGCTTGACAGCAGCCATCCGACTCACCCCAGGCACTTCCAGTGTTGTCAATTTTGCGATGGTGCTTAATACTGTTGGAGCAATAGTCGTCTTACCGATTGCTTCGGAATTTGAATTTACTGATGGATCATTAGCCATTTTCTTCTTCTTCTTTCTCACCAGGCAGATATCCAGTTCGTAGAATGCTGTATAAGGAAATCTGATCATCGGTCATTTCGATCTTTTCGTCTTCTTTTCTGATGGCTTCGATCACTTTGGGATAGTCGATTCCTTCAGGCCAACCTTGATCAAAAGCATTTATTGGGTCATCATAGCTTGGTATTGTGCTTGGTGTTTTGAAACCCAACGCTTTTATTACTTTATCAAAGGTCTTACCGTGTTTATCGTACAACTGCATCCATGCATCCAGTATCACTTTTACAAAATGCGGATCAGTCTCAAACAATTTTTCAGACTCGCGTACCAACAATCGCTTTGGAGCCGTCAGAGGGTTTCGAAAACCACTTACTTTCACCTCAGTTTTCAAGGTCTCAGCTAATGCCTTACGTACTTCATCGCTATAGACTGAAAAATCAGTCAGAACCATTTCGATAATTTCTTGTCGAAACCAGGATTCAATAAACACGTTTATCACGTGTAGAGGTCTGAGTTCGCTCATTTTTATTCCTTTCTATAGGTCAGGTGGACCTAAACCACTAATTAATCCTCTTCGTCATCGATTTCGTCTTCTTCTTCCTCGATTTCCCAAAGACTTTCAGGTTCCTCGTCCTCATCCCAGGCTTCAATTTCCTCATCGTCCCAATCACCAACGGATTCTTCGTCGTCTATAGGTCGATAGGTCAGGCAACCGGCATCCGGGCTGAGATCTATTGCAGCTGCGCTACAGTAACGTTCATCCAGGAACAAACAGTCCAGGTACTTACAGCGAATTTTGGTCATAATCTTCTCCATCACGTGCTAACATTTCGCTCGCATTTTACCTTAGACTGAGTTAAGCGTAAAGCCAGTTTGTCGATTTATCCAGGACGTACTCGAGTAGCCTCAATAACATTCGGCAAGTTTTCAAGTCTTGCCAGTACCCGGCTGAGTTGGTTTATGCCGGGAACCTCGAGTACGAGGTTGACTTTTACCACATGTTGGCGGGTTGTCATGGAGAGATCGATCAAACTCACAGGCTCACTGGATAAGACGCTGGAGATATCGCTGACCAAACCCTGGCGGTCATAGGCTGTAATCTGCAGAGGCACTGGGTAGGTTTGCTGGGCTATTCCCCAGTCAACCTTGATCAGTCGTTCTGTGTCCTTGATTCGAAGGGCGTTAGGACAATCCATGCGATGGATGGTGACACCTCGACCCCGGGTGACGTACCCGATAATTGGGTCGCCGGGCATCGGGTTACAGCAATGGGCGAAGTTGTGATCCATTCGATTTAGTCCCATCACGGTAATAGTGTCATCAGATTTGATCTTGCCAGGTGATGATAGAACCAATTCTTCTGATTTCAAAGAGTCAGCTTTTAGTTCACCAATCCGATTGACCAATTTACCAATCGGAATATCTCCGCAGCCAACACCCACATAGAGGTCATTAATTGTCTTGACACTAAAAGTGCCCAGGAAGAGATTTAGATCAACATCATCCAGCCCAAGACGCTTGAATTCTTTTTCTATAAGAATTTTTCCATGCTCAAGATTTTGTTCACGATCTTGTTGCTTGAACCACTGCTTGATTTTTGAGCGAGAGCGACTGGAACGAACCAATCCAAGGTTTGGATTCAACCAATCTCGGCTCGGTCCGCCTCTGTTTACAGTCAGAATCTCAACCTGGTCACCTGTCTTTAATATGTAGTCCAGGGGAACCAGCTTGCCATTTATCTTGGCACCGCGGCAGCGGTGACCGATATCTGTGTGTACCTGGTAGGCAAAATCGATTGGAGTGGAACCCTGAGGGAGATCAACAACTTCACCTCTGGGTGTTATCACGTAAACTCGATCTTTGAAAGTATCCGTCTGCATGCCTTCAAGAAGTTCCTGGTTGTCATCAACTTCCAAACTCCAGGTACGCAAACTGATAAAATTACTCACTTTTTGTTCGTATTTTCCAGAAAGGCGCTGCTTGTTTTCCTTGTAACGCCAATGGGCAGCAACTCCATATTCGGCATTCTGATGCATCTCTCCGGTTCGAATCTGAACTTCCAAAGGCTTTCCATCTGAGTAGATTACGGCAGTGTGCAAAGATTGATAGTTGTTTGGCTTTTTTGCTGCGATGTAATCGTCAAATTCCCCTGGTATCGGAGAATAATGGGTATGAATGATGCCTAATACTTTATAGCAGGTTTCAACGTCATCCACGATCACACGAACAGCTCTCAAGTCCCGAATTCCATCGAAACTTTTATCTTTGTTCAGCATTTTTCGATAGATCGAATAAATGTGTTTTGGTCGGCCTGTGATTTTTGCCTTTATTTCGGATTTTTGAAGTAAATCCAGTAGTGTCTCAATGATCTTATCTACTTCCTCCAAACGTTTGGTCCGGCGAAGAGTTAAGTTTTCGGCAATTTCTTTATATTTTTGTGGGTTGGTGTATCGAAAACCAAGGTCTTCAAGCTCCCACTTTATCTGCCAGATTCCAAGCCTATTGGCTAAAGGAGCGAAAATATCCAGGGTTTCCTGGGCAATTTTCTTCTGACGGTCCGTTGGCAGGGCATTGAGCGTTCGCATATTATGCAAACGGCAGGCTAGTTTGATCACGACGATCCTGACATCGTCGCCGATAGCCAGCAGCATTTTTCGCAAGATCTCAGCCAGATCTTCGTCGATTTTCATGGCAGAAGAGGATGGAGTTTCTGCCAGAGGTTTTCTTTCATCCAGATGTTGATCTGCTCTGGAAATATAGGGTAGGCTGGTGATTCTGGAAACATCTTCAACGAATTGCGCAATCGTATTGCCAAACTCTTCACGGAGCTGCTTAACCGTGACCCCGCAATCGACAATAACATCGTGTAACAGAGCAGCAGCAACCATTTCAGAAATTGCATCCATTTCAAGCAGGATATTTGCCACTCCGACGGAATGAGAGAAGTATGGCTGACCATTTGCCCGTGTTTGACCTTGATGGGCTTTTTCGGCAAAACGGTAAGCTTTTTCAACCTGCTCCCGATCAGTATGTGAGTAGGCCTCAGGTAGTTTACTAAGAAATTGTTCGATTTCCATGATCCTTGTTAATTGTAAGCGAAATCAGGAGGTGTGTTAACTAATAGTTAAACCATGGGAGTTTTCAATTTCAGAATTTAAATTAATATTTAGATCTTTGTTACCTCTACAAACGATAGAATTTTATGCAAAAACCAAATAAACCTACTGGTTAAGTCCTGAAAAACTACCTGGTATCGATCTGAAAAAAGTTATCTGAGCACGACAAGGCTTGTTACTTGAGCAGCTCTTTGGTCTTGAAGGAGCGGTTATAGCACATCCTTTTCAGGCATTCCTTTTCAATCTGGTTCAAGTCACCGCTGATAGTGTGAGCCAGCAATTGACCAACGCCCGGACCGAGCATGAATCCCTGTCCGCACGTACCCGCAGCAATTAAATAGCCGTCAATTCCATCAACTTTGCCAATGATTGGGTTTCCATCTGGCGTCATCGGATAAGTCCCACGCCAGGTTCGTCGAACGCGAATATTTGAGAGAATGGGCATAATATCCACCAGTCTCTGGCATGACATCGGCAGGAAAGCGCTGGTATTTTGAGTAAGATTCCCCCAGATTTGGGGGGCAGGGGTAAGACAGAAAATTATTTTTCCCGTCGGGTGTTGATAAAAATAGAAGTTACTGGACCCAGGGCACTCGCGTGTATCAACGATCATCGCATCAAACATTGGTTTGACAGGTTCGGTAATGCCGGCTTCGTGCGCATCGGGCTCGATAGGAATATCAACCCCGACCAGCTGTGATATCTTGCGTGACCAGCCACCGGCCGCATTAATAAAAGTTTTGCAGGCATAGACAGCTTTATCTGTCTTGACTTCCTGGATTTGATTGCCTTTCACAACGACTTCTGTCACAACCTCGTTGAAATGGAATTCGGCTCCTGCAGATTGTGCATGCTTCCAAAAAGCAAAACAAGCCTTCAAAGGTGAGGCACTTCCGTCTTCCGGCGAAAATGTGCCTCCAAGCAAACCATCAGGGTTTAAATGGGGCGCAATTTTGAGGTTTTCGTTTTTTTCTACCCAATTGATATTTAACCCTAATGCGCGTTGCTGGTCAATCAAGCTTTTAAGGGTAGTTTCGATGCCACTGGTATAGGCGACAAAATTGTATCCACCGCTACGCCAGTCGATTTCATCGCCGTAGACTTCTTCCCAAGTCGAAAAAACCTCGATCGAGTTGGTACACAAATAAATCTTGGAAGGATCAGAGTGGGTTGCCCTGATTCCGCCGATTGCATGTTTGTTGGATGCCTGACCAGGGCTGGACAAGGCTTCAATAACCAACACTTTGAAACCAGCTTTTGCTAAATACATGGCAGTGGGTGTTCCGATTGAACCAGCTCCGGCAATGACGACGTCGTAAGTTTTATTCTGGCTCATCGGTTATCTCCAGATCGTTCATTTGCGTGTTCAATGAAATCCTTCACAGGAACCTCTACAAAAGCTGGACGGATTGGTGGGTCGGTGACTTCTGCCAGAGGTACACCTTCTGCCGCGAACATTCGTCGAATCAAGTTCAGACAAGTCTTGCCGCCACATGCACCCATGCTAGCATGAGTAACGGCTTTGATTTGGTTGATATCCTTAACGCCCATTTTGATCAATTTTCTAATTTCTCCGGCTGTGATGCGTTCACAACGGCAAACATAGGCATCATCATCCAAATTTTCCGGCATTTCTGAGTCATGTTCAAAAGCT
>CAZYIJ010000059.1:0-12019 GCA_964647425.1 uncultured Anaerolineaceae bacterium | reverse complement strand
TTCGCCAGGTACAGCAGACCTTCTTGGGATCGATGGTGCAGGTGACAACCTGCCCCACTTGTGGTGGTCGCGGAAAAATGGTTGAAAACCCATGCCATAACTGCCGTGGAAGCGGTCTGGAACGCAAAACCCGCAAGATGAAAGTGAACGTTCCTGCTGGTGTGGATCACGGCAACCAGATCCGCATGGTTGGAGAAGGACAGTTTGGAGCCAATGGTGGTCCGAACGGAAACTATTATCTCGAATTGGATGTTGCCCCCCACAAGTTTTTCCGACGCAAGGACAACGATATTTTGCTCGATCTCGATATCAATATGGCGCAAGCTGCGCTTGGTGACGAAATTACCATCCCAACGGTCGACGGTGATGTAAAATTGCGCATTCCACCTGGAACCCAACCTGGTCGCGTTTTCCGATTGAAAGATAAAGGCGCGCCTATTTTGAACCGCAGTGACCGCGGCAGTCAATTGGTGACCGTGAATGTCCAGATACCCACCAATCTGACCCAGCAGCAAGAAGAGCTTCTGGACGCGCTCGGCAAAACGATGGGCACCGATATCAAGATCCAAGAACGCAGTTTCTTTGACAAACTAAAGGATGCCTTCAGTGGCTGAGCCTTTGAGTTGGCTTGAAGCCTCCCTGGTTTGTTCAAACGAATTAGCTGAAGCTGTTGCCGAGGTCTTTTCACGGTACGCCCCTGGCGGGGTTTTGATTAACAGTCTGACCACATTTGACCAGCAGGACTACGAAGAGAAACCCACCGGCGACACCCAGGTGGTTGCCTATTTTCCTATGGATGACCAGGTGGAGAAAATCCGCCAAAAATTGGAAGAATCTATCTGGCACCTGGGGCAAATTGCACCACTTGGACAACTTGAGTACCAAATCATCGCCGATCAAAACTGGATGAATTCCTGGAAAGAGCGCTACAAACCACTTAAACTTGGAGAAAATTTGATTGTTTTGCCTGCCTGGGTAGATCCGGCTGTTGCGGGGCAGAGATTGCCAATCATAATCTCCCCGGATATGGCTTTTGGCACAGGCACTCACCCTTCCACCCAATTGTGTTTGGTTGCATTAGAGAAATATGGATGCCAGGATAAAGATGTGCTCGACATTGGCTGTGGGAGTGGCATTCTTTCTATTGCTGCAGTACGTTTGGGTGCTGATCGTGTTTTGGGTGTTGATTATGACCCGAGCGCAATTCCATCGTGCGAGCGTAATGCTGCTCTGAATGATATGCAGGGGCGCATCACTTTCGAGGTGGGAACCCATACCGATATCCTTGCCCTAGATGACGGCTTAAACCAGGCTCCGGTTGTTTTGGCAAATATCCTGGCCCACATTTTGGTAAAAATGCTTGAATCCGGTCTGGCTGAGACAGTTGCCCCGGGAGGCATCCTGATTTTGGGCGGAATCCTTGATATCCAGGCAGAAAGTGTTATCCAGGCAGCCAACCAGGTGGGTTTAACTTTGCTTGAAACCCTTCCCGAACAGGATTGGGTGGTTTTGGTCTTCAGAAGATCTTAATTCGAGATTATCAAAGGAAGTAACGCACCAAACGGACAGGCATCGTCGACATTGATCGTCCTTGGCGAGAGCAGGCTGGCCACATTCCCTTCGTGATCCCATAATTTAAGGGCCACTTCCAGCGGTCCGTTGATGTCTCCTGCCTTGCAGATGTTGACATCCCAATCAAAAACACCATTGGTTTGACTTGTGACCCGCGGCCCAACTTCTCTCCAACTTCCATTGATCTTGGCTATCATAACGGCTTTAACCACCCTAACATCATCGCTTGTTGTAGCTGTAACGTCCATCAAGGGGTTGGAACCAATCGCGACGGTAGCTCCAGCGACTGGACGGGTGAGCTGCCCTGTTGGTGGCGAAGCCCCAATATTGCCTGAGATAAACCAGTCATTTGAGGCACTAAATGGGATCGATCTGTCACCATTACATTCAGTAGCCCCGTCATAGATTGGCAGATTCGTTACCTCATAGCAAGTGCGGGGAATGCCCCCATTGAGGGTCACATCCGAAAAGCGCATATCGACTGAATAACCCCAGGGATAACCATCACCCCCGTACCAGAAACCGTTTACGATCATAAAATGAACATGCTCTGAGGTGCTGTAGCCGGTGTCGTCTGTGTCTCCAATATACTTACCCCTGTCAACAAAAGTCCCGGCAGTGAGATAATCCGGAATGGTGTTGTGTGCCAGGTGCAGGTAGATTTGGTAGGCACTACCAACTGTATCTTGTAAGATGATGTAATTTGTACAGGTCGTGCTGCCATCAATACAACTATCTCGCAAAGAGATCACTATGCCTGCTTTGGAAGCAACCAGGGGAAAGTGACCTGCATCGGTGAAATCATAAACGTAACGGCAGTAGGCTACATCACAACTTGGATATCCAAGAGGAGGATAGCTGTGAAAATGCAGAACTGAGCCCTCCAGGCGGTGCGCTGTACCTGCTACATATGGCAAGTAGTAGCCTGTCAGGTAGTCTATAGCGGCTTGGTCTGGAGTATTTTCAGGTGCGGATTGAAATTCAGCCGGCAAAAAGCCTTCAGGTAAATTGGCCTTAATCTCCTCCCATTCCTTATCGGATGAGAAAACGATTTGCCAGCCTTCACCTTGTCGAAGCGCGAAAACAATGCCCGGTTCGGTTGCCAATATCCGCCCGGTGTGATCTTTCAACGCCAGCCAAAGTACAGCAGTATTTCCATCCGCGCTGACGAAAGCTGTATCCAATACAGGCTCGAACAGTGCAGCCAGCGGGTCCTCAGCAAAAAGCGTTTTTTCTTGTGTGAAACGCGCCTGGAAAGCCTGCCACAGTGCTTCTGTATCTGTGCTTGATGCTATGGTGGGTGGTGGTTCCTGGATTATAGGTGAAGCGAAGACAGCTGACGACAGAAAAAGAACTAGCAACATCCCAATAACTGCCAAATTTTTTAGGCTAACAAGCGAAAATAAAGAAAATCCACGCTTACTGCTCATGGATTAATCTTACGCAATTTATTCAAACTGTAACAATAATTGTATAACTATTCAGATAATTATTGGCAGCTTTCGGAGCACACTTCTTCGCCGGGATGTACACCTGCCATGAGCAAACCCACGTCTTCTTTTACAGCGGTCTTACGGGGTAAAACGTCCATGATTTTGCCCTCATAAATCACCGCGATCCGATCTGCCAGCGCCAGGATCTCATCCAGATCTTCCGAGATCAACAAAATTGCTGTGCCTTTTTTTCGCTGATCGAGCAGCTGTTCGTGTACGTATTCACTGGCACCAATATCCAAACCGCGAGTGGGTTGAGCAGCCACGATTGCGCGCGGTGAGCGAGAGAGTTCACGTGCAAGCAGCACTTTTTGAATATTGCCACCAGAGAGGTTCTTCGCCAGCGTTGCTCTTGAGGGTGTTTTAATGCGGTATTGCTTTATGAGCTTATCACTGTGCTCGTAAATGTAAGGCATGCGCAAAAAGCCCTTCCTTGAAAAATGCCATTTGTGGTGTTCACGTAAAACCAGGTTTTCCGAGATGTTGAAATTGCGTATCATGCCGTCTTTCATACGCTCTTCTGGCACATACGCCAAACCCTTTTCGGTGATTCTGCCTGGGGTAAAGCCAGTAATGTCTTCCCCTTCAAGGAACACTTTTCCGGACTGCAGAGGTCGCAACCCGGTAATCGCTTCTGCCAATTCCAGCTGTCCATTACCAGAGACGCCAGCCAATCCGACGATCTCTCCGGAATAGATCTCCAAATCCACATCGCATAAACCTTCTGTACCACGGTCGCTTTTACAACTAGCACCGCGAAGTTCGATCCGGCACTCTCCTTTTTCAACATCTTCACTGCTGGTGATAAATTTGATCTCGTGTCCAACCATCCAGTTTGCAAGGGTTTGGGTCGTCACATTGCACGTTGGTTGAGTGCCAATTTTTCTTCCGTCTCTCAAAACAGTAATGCGGTCACTGATTTCTATCACTTCATGTAATTTATGGGAGATAAAAACCAACCCATATCCGTCTTTGGTCATCTGGCGCATGATCAGAAAGAGTTCATCTACTTCCTGGGGAGTCAACACAGCGGTGGGTTCATCCAAAAGCAAAAGCGAGGCACCTCGATACAGTGCCTTGATAATTTCGACTCGCTGCTGCTGACCAACCGAAAGTTGCCAGATCATGGTTGAGGGGTTTATCTTCAGATTATAGGTTTCTCCAAGTTCAACGACCCTCCTGGAGACAACCTCAAGGTCAGTCAATGGACCTTTACTACTGGGGAGTCCTAACGCCACATTTTCAGCCACACTTAGGGTGGGCACCAGCATAAAATGCTGATGGATCATACCGATGCCATGACTAATTGCTGCATTCGGGTTGGGAATTGAGATTTCGTTTTCGTTGAGGAAAATTTTTCCTTCATCCGGTCGATACATGCCGTACAAGACCTTCATTAGGGTGCTCTTGCCGGCACCGTTCTCACCCAAAAGCGCATGCACTTCTCCGCGGACCACGTCAAAATCGACATGATCGTTTGCCAACACCCCCGGAAATCGCTTGGAAATGTCTCGCATTTCAAGCGTTTCAAAAAGCAATCGCGCGGCTTCAGTAGCATTATTTTGCATAACAACTCCAAGAGATACTCTGGATGGAAATCCATCCAGAGTATCAGTTCACTTAGTAGCTCTACGGAATGGCGATCGTTCCGTCAATGATTCCTTGAATGGTCTCATTAGCCTTATCCAAAACAGTTTGGTCAAGACCCAGACCCTCATTGATGCTGATCACCTGACCGCCGTTTTCAAGGTTGGCAGAGAATGTCTTGCCACCCAAAACGCCTTCGCCACGTAGGGCAAAGATTTCTCTGAAAATGACTTCCCAGTGATAAACCTGGCTGGCAACAACCACATCCGAAGCGAATGAGGTTTGATCTGCCTGGGTGCCAAACCAATAGGCATCAGCCTCCTGAGCTTTACCAATGGCACCAATCACCATTTGGGCAGAACCAGTCAGTACATCTGCACCAGCAGAAAGATGCGTGGTAGCAGCTTCAGATGCCAAAGCGACATCAGAGAATGAACCAATGTAGGTCACGCGTACGTCGATGGTCGGGTCAACCGAATGCACACCTGCCACAAAGCCGTCTACATAAAGCTTGGCATCGCCGGTCTCGATCGGTCCGACTACACCAATAACCTTAGTTTCCGTCAGCAAAGCCGCCATAACACCATTAACGAAGCCCCCCTGATCGGATGCCGCTTCGTAAGCGTGGATGTTAGGCTGCCCAAAGGTGTCAACGGTGGTGCCCCAGGCAAACACGGTCTCGGGGAAATCGGGAGCGATTTCTTGCAGAGAGGAACCGTATTGAGATCCGTGAGCAATCACGATATCGAAACCCTTCTGGGCATAATCACGAATGGCTGCAGCCGCATCATCGACAACAAACATGTTTTCTGAGTAGACATATTCCAGTTTATCGCCCATCTCTCCTTTGAGAACCATCATGGCATCTGAAATACTCTGGGAAAATGCCAGGTCATTGATGGTGCTTGGGGTCACGAATGCAACTTGCAACACTTCATCTTCAACGGCGGGTTCGCTGGTTTCTGGTGCAGCTGGAGTACAGGCAGCCAGAGCCAGTCCTAAAACTAAAAGAACAGATAGTACCTTGAAAAGATTCTTCATTTTTCTCCTATTTCTCCGGTCTTAACCGGGCGTAAAAATTTAACCCTCCCGCTCGAATGCTTTTGTTAGAGCGGAAGGACCTTTGCCTTTAGAAAGTGATAACGCGAGCACCAAAATTGTGAGGATGTAGGGCATCATTACAGCCAGTTCGGAAGGGATTGGAATGCCCAGTACCTGGATCCATAATTGAAGTGCGTTGACCATGCTGAACAACAAGGCTCCAGCCAGGATGCCAAAAGGCCGCCAGCTGCCGAAGTAAACCAGGGCAACCGCAATGAATCCCTGACCGGCGGTCATGTTTTGTTGAAAGACGTTTAGCAGTGCCACAGAGAGCGCTGCCCCCGCAATGCTGGACAAGATGCCACCTAAAATAACGGTGAAATAGCGGACTCGCACCACACTGACGCCCAACGAATCAGCTGCTTCCGGGTTCTCACCCACAGCCCTGATTTTCAGACCCAGGGTGGTTTTGTTAACAACAAACCAGGCTATTGGAACTAACAAAAATGCCAGGTAAACGAGTAAATTCTGCTGGAAGAAAATCTCACCAAGTACCGGGATATCTCCCAGCAAAGGGATTTTGACGATTGGAAAACCGTTGATGTTTTCGACCACACCAATCAGTTTTTGGAATAGCAGGTTGCTCATCCCCATCCCAAACAGGTAAAAACCGATTCCAGCGATTCCCTGGGTAGCCTGCAAGCGGATGGTCACAAAACCCATCGCAAAACCCATCACTGCGCCAACCACGATTGCCGCCAGTATAGCCAGAAAGAGATTGCCGGTTTTCAAAACGATATAATAAGCGGTGAAGGCACCTAAGAGCATTTGCCCCTCAACGCCAAGGTTGAGCACACCACTGCGTTGACCAAACATCTCACCGATCGCGGCAAACAGGTAAGGAGTTGCCAGGCGAATACCTGAGGAGATAATACCCATAATCACAGTTGCGGTGAAGAGGTCGGAAATCATGCTGTCACCTCCTCATGATTTTTGCCTGGGAGATCTGGTGGTTCGTTATCGTGATCAGCTTCCATTGCAGCCATGCGCTTGCGTTGGTTGCGCTTTCTGAAGTATTCACTGCTTACGACAAAAACAACCACCAAGCCATTCAGCCCGGTAATCAGAGCAGAGGGAACCTGCACAACCCGCTGCATGGCATTAGCACCCACCAGCAGTCCGCCAAACAGAATTGAGGCGGGTATGGTGATGAGGGGATGCAGCTGCCCAAACAAGGCTGCAACAATCCCATTGAATCCAGCATTGCCAGTGAAACCGGTGGAAGAGCCATCGGTTATCATGCGGTAATTTACACCGTAAACCTGCATCATCCCAGCCAAACCAGCAAAGGCACCACTGAGGAGCAACGCCAGGACGATTTGTTTCTTTACGTTAATTCCACCATACTTTGAAGCCGCCTGGTTTTGTCCGACAGCGCGAATGCGATAACCAAGGGTGGTACGCCAAAGCAGAATGTACACTGCCACAGCCAGAATAATGGCAATAATCAAGCCGATATGCAGGCGAGTTGGAGCTAAACGGGGTAGACGATAGGCAATCTCTAAGCGAGCAGTCTGTGGGATTTGCGAGGCAGCTTCTGCCTGTACGGGGTCGATCATAGGACCGCGCAGCATGTAGTTCATGATTTGAACCGCGATGGCATTCATCATGACTGTACTCAATATTTCGTTGACGTTGAAGTAAGCTTTCAGGACTCCAGGCAATCCGCCCCAAAGAGCCCCACCCAGGCTGCCTGCAAGCATGGCAATGACGATCATCAACCAACCGGGCAAATTAGTGAAAGACAGCCCAATCCATGTTGACAGTAAAGCCCCTACGATCATCTGCCCTTCGCCACCAATGTTGGTAACGCTGGCGCGGTAAGCGATACAGGTGCCTAACCCAACCAGGAGCAGTGGTACAGCTTTGACCAGGGTCTCCGCAAAAGCGTTGAAACTGCCGAAAGCGCCCTCAATCAGGGCGGTATAGGCTGTCACCGGATTAGCCCCTAAGATCAACAGGAAGATTGCACCAACCAAAAGGGCGGCAATGGTCGCAAAGACCGGCATCAAAGCATCAAAAATCGCAGAAACGCGGAATTTCGGTGGTGAACTGGAATTTTTGGTGCTTTTACTCATAGGCTAATGCTCCTGGTGGAGTGAATTGGTCTTAAAAAGTAATACGGGCACTATGTTAGATTGCGCAAAATATTACTGAATTTTACCAGTCTTTTAATTTACATAAATCAATTGCCACAATTCAAATAAATCGATATGGGTAACCGCATTCGCTTTATGTTGTAAAATGTTTTCGACGCTATTTGGTTCAACCAGTCCGGTCGCAGCAATTTTAGTTTTTTCACAAAAGTCGAGGTTCATCATGAAACGAGTTCCGTTAAAAATGAAACGGACAAATTTACTTCAGATTCCCAACTTCAAATTACCTGAAGGATATTCAATAAGGTTCTTTGAAAATGGTGAAGAGCACATTTGGGCAAAAGTTGAAACTGCGGTAGATGAGTTTACAACTGAAGCAGCTGCGCTTGAACATTTCGAAAAAGAATTTGGACAATTCCGTGATGAAATGAAGAAACGCTGCTTATTTCTTGAAACAAATGATGGCAAAGTCATCGGGACAACTACCGCATGGTATGGAACATTGGAGGGAGAACAAAGTGTTACTGGTCGGATCCATTGGGTTGGCCTCATCCCTGAATATCAAGGTAAAAAACTATCTAAGCCGCTCCTTACCAAAGCTATGCAAGTGTTGGCAGAGTATCATGATTCGGCTTATTTAACGTCTCAAACTACCAGTTATCAAGCGGTCAATATGTATTTGAATTTCGGTTTCGAGCCTTATATCACAAATGACACAGACATCGAAGCCTGGACATTGCTGGAAGAAGTCTTGAATCGAAAGATATAGTATTAGAGTGAGATTTCTATCTATTTCTACATAGCAAAATACTATGGTAGGTCTGCTTTCCGTATGGATGGGCACCTGTTCCTACGAAGCAGAGTATTAGTCCATCCGCTGAGTTGGCATCTTTAGACAGTGACGTGAGAAGTGAGCTATCAGAAGAAATGCGAAGGGAAATATCCGGTCACATTGACAGCGTTATTTTCGATGATGAAAACCTGAGGATCAAGTTCGATGATCCCCCTGCGCAAGCGCAGCAATTCATATTTTGAAACGACAGTATTGATTACCAGGAAATCTGACCCTGAATAGGCACCCTGACCTTGCCAATAGGTGGCACTACGGTGGGTTTCATCGATGATATATTGCAAGATATCCTTGTTTTTACTGATAACCATCACGCTGATCTTCACATTCTGATAATGCACCTTGTCGACTATTAAACTATAGATCAAAGTGAAAATTACAGAATACACCAGGATCACCGGAGGGCCGGTAAACAGTGCATAGGCATATACGATCATGCTGATAAACAAACTTACCCTGCCAACACCAAAATCTGGTTTTCTGAGCGAAATCAGCACACCTAAGATGTCTACCCCACCGGATGAGCCTCCTGCGCGCAGGCTGAGCCCAACGCCAAAGCCGCAAATGATTCCACCCAGGACTGCCAGAGTGAGCAAGTCATCCAAGCCTGGGATGATGGCGATTACGGGCACAAATATCAGAACAAGGCTGACGGTTATAACGGTTACAAGCGTTTTAAAGAAAAACTTTCGGTTGATGGAGCTGAAAGCAATGATCAGGAGCGGTAGATTTAGCGCCAATAAAATCAGACCGGTGGCATCCTGCAAACCCGGGATTACGCTTTGCAGTAATTCAAGAATGATCCTGGCAATACCGGTCAAATTGCCAATATAAAGACCGAAAGGCAGAATCAGCAGGTTGAGCCCTACTGAATAGATGACCCCGCCAAAAATGCATAAGAGAAAGTCCCTCACGTCTTGCCAGATGACTTCTTTCTTTGTGGTCTTTTTTGCCTTAATCGGCGTTTCTGTTGGCGTTTCTGTTGGCGTTTCCATCCACCCAATTTTACTCGTTTATGGATTAATACAAAGTTGTAGAAAGAATCGTCTTGTTACAAAATCACTGAGAAACAACTAAGAAACAAACGAATGCTGAGCAAATTTGGGAAGTACCAGAATTTTGAGTTAAGATTAAAGAAAAGTACGGAGGTAAGCATGTCAGTAAAACATATTGATTCAATACCAAGTGAGCCTTTACAGGTTGGTGATGGAGTGTCAAGAGCAATCTTGATCTCCAAGGAAGAAGCCCCCAATTTTGCTATGCGAAAATTCACTATCCGCTCTGGCGGCTCCATGCCTCTTCACATCAACTATGTTGAACATGAACAATTCGTGCTTAAAGGCAAGGCGCTGATAGTCATAGACGGGGTCTCTCATGAAGTTCAACCAGGTGATGTGGTTTACATTCCTGCCAATCTTCCCCATAGTTATCTCCCACTGGGTGAAGAGGATTTCGAATTCCTCTGCCTGGTTCCGAACCAACCAGACCAGACAATTTTGGTTGAGGAGTAGGAGGAAAAAATGGCACGCCGAGCTATACCAATTTCGATGGAATATGTCATTCTGGCGATATTGGATGTGGAATCCTTGCATGGTTATGAGCTCCATCATCGTGTCAACGAATTGCCAGGTATTTCCAAGATTTGGAACATCAAACAGGCTTTGTTTTATTCCAAACTGGAAAGGCTTGAAGCCAGCGGATGCATTGAGCAAGCCCACCTGCAACAAGAAGAAGGCGCAACTGCCAGGGTTGTTTTCCAGTTAACAGCCCAGGGCAAGGAATCTTTGATGGACTGGATTTCAACACCAGTTCGGAAAGCGCGCGATATTCGCCAGGTTTTTTTGGGCAAATTGATCATTGCCAGACGCTATGGACAGGACCAGGCTTTGGACCTGATTCAAAAACAGCGCCAGGTCTGTCAAGGTTGGTATGACCACCTGGTCAGTGATCTGCCTGCAGTGAAGACACAAGTGATGGATGATTTGATCGTCCATTCTTATCGACTGTACCGCGATCGTACCACCCTACATTGGCTGGACTACCTGGAAGGTCAAATTAATAGGAACTCGGAAGAGGGTGAGCTTTCGCTGGAAGAATAAACCTGGATCATCAACACAGTTAACCCATTTTAAAAGGTTTTTTGCCAAATCTCAGCAATTACCTTTATTCGAATCGTATCGTTGCTAAAATTTTCTGTCGTTTCAAGACAACAAAAACTCCTTTTCCTCAGATTTTTTCAGTTTGTAGATTAACGGGGTCATTGTCCCTGCGACAACTCGATTACCAAATTCCAACTTTGTTGTAGAATGGTCAGGAGATCACTTAGAAAGAGTAAACATGACTTCAGATATCAAATCAGACGAAACTACAACCACTTTACATGACTTAGAGCCGACCACGCCTTTCGGCAACCCACTTGTAAGTTGGGCAGTACGGTTTTTTAAAGGTTTTTTGGCTGGCATTGGCGCAATCACCCCTGGTTTATCAGGCGGGGTAATGATGGTTGTGTTTGGGATTTATGAACCCTTGGTACGTTGGCTGGCGAATATCCGCAATAAATTTGTCGAACATCTGCGCTTTTTCTTGCCGGTGGGAATCGGCGGCGTGCTTGGTGTGGTCGTCTTTTCAGCTGTGATCGATTTCGCTTTTCAAAATCATGCCGCCCAGTTTACCTGGCTTTTTATCGGTTTCATTGCCGGCACGATACCTTCGCTGGTCAAAACTGCTGGAAAGGAAGGGCGAAAACAATGGCATTGGGTTATGCTTGGCGTGGTGGCAGTGGCTGTGTTCTTTCTGATGCGCTGGATGGAAACCATTCGGACCGTAGAGGTGGAGCCCAGCTTTTTTGCCTGGCTGCTTAGCGGAGCACTTACCGGGCTTGGTTTGGTCGTGCCGGGTTTGAGCCCATCCAACTTTTTGATCTACATGGGTCTATACCAGCCCATGGCGAATGGCATCAAGAACCTTCAGATGGGCGTGATCATCCCGCTCATAATTGGTGTCGTGTTGGTTATTTTCGTCTTCGCGAAATTTGTCAACTGGCTTTTTACAAGGCATTACGCTTTCATGTATCACCTGATCATTGGTATCGTGCTTGGGTCTACTGCCGCCATCATCCCGTCTGGCGTCAGTGGCTGGGGAATGGTCTTGGTCTGCGCTCTGCTATTCCTGGTCGCTGCCGCTGCCTCTTATACTCTGGCAAAGGTTGATGAAAAGAATCCGCACGAATCGCTATTTTAGAAATTACCTGAAACCGAGGTAGTGTAAAGTATTTTTCGCACATTTAGGAATCACTTGGTAGTAGTTCCTCCAGATGTTGC
>CAZYIJ010000058.1:0-12234 GCA_964647425.1 uncultured Anaerolineaceae bacterium | reverse complement strand
CATCGAAGCGATTACGCGCAAGCGCATCCCCGACAAGGTTGCCCTTGTGATCAATAATCTTTTCTTTTATGCCTTGATCCTGTTGATGATTTTCATCACCATCCAGGACTTCCGCAACCCAATTTTAGGACCTTAACGAGGTAGCATGGTTACACCTGACTCCATCCAGGAATTGATCGATGCTCTCATGGATCTGGACCACCAGTTTCCTTCGAAATTCCTGTACCATTTTTCAGATCTCAACCCTAACGATCAGGCCGCATTGGCAAGCTGCTGGCGTAATGTTCCGCTGCAAAGACGCCAAACTTTCTTACAGGACCTGGTCGCCTTAGCCGAAAATGATCCGGTATTAATGTACGAATCAGTTGCCCGGATCGCATTGGATGATGAGGACACTGACGTATGTATTTCAGCCATCGACCTGCTCTTCGATTCAGAAGACCGCCGGCTCGTACCAATTTACCTGCGCCTGTTGGCTGACCCCACCCGCGCTGTGGCTGTCCGGGCAGCAGTTGCCAACGCACTTGGACCTTATGTCTACCTTGGAGAAATCGAAAAACTAAGACCAGAGATCTTGCACGAAATCGAAGAAACCCTGCTCCGTGCTTATCATGAGGATGAGAGCGAATTGGTCAAACGTAGAGCGCTTGAAGCCCTGGGTTACTCCAGCCGGGAAGAAGTGCCAGCCTTGCTCCGCAAAGCGGCTGCCATGCGCGATGAGCTCTGGCTGGAGAGCGCCATGTTCGCAATGGGACGCTCAGCAGACGAGCAGTGGGGAAGCAGCGTTTTGGAAAATCTTGAGCACGAGAATCTTGCTGTGCAGATCCAAGCGGTGCACGCTGCCGGTGAACTTGGCTTAAAAAAAGCTCGCAGAACACTCCTCAAAGCGGTTGATACGGTCGATGATGACCACCTCAAGCGCGAAATTATTTGGGCTCTGGCACAAATTGGCGGAGAAGGCGTGGAAAGAAAACTCGATGCTCTGCTCGCCTCTGCGGAAGATGACGAAGAGACCGCTTTCCTGGAAGAAGCCCTGGAACTGCTCAATTTCACTGAAGGTGCTGATAACATGGAGTTTTTCGCCGTGCCGTGGGATGCAACTGAAGTTCAAGAGGATGAAGAGCTTGAAGAATTCGAGGAAGAAGACGATGAAGAGTATCCTTCTAACGAAGATTTCGATGATGAGGAATGGCTGCGATATGTCGATGATGACGATGATGAAGCAGACAATGACGAATATTCGTTTGGAGAATTCGACGACGACCGCTTCAATTAAGTTGGAGGACTATGGAGTCTGAAAAAGGCTCTGAGTTGGCACGCTTGCAGGCTTTTGTCAGCGGTGTTGTGCAGGGTGTGGGTTATCGCTATTTTACGCTTGCTGCGGCCAACAATTTACGCCTCAAAGGGTGGGTGCGCAACCTGCACGATGGCAGTGTTCAGGTGGTAGCAGAAGGTGCACGTGCTGATTTGGAAAAACTTCTGCTCAATCTCCGGCAGGGTCCCCGCTCTGGACGGGTGGAAGAAGTGCGCGTTTCCTGGTTCCCCTATCAAGGGGATTTCGATCGTTTTGAGGTCAGGTTTTAGGGTACATTCTTCCGTCTTTGCGAGGAGCAAAGCGACGTGGCAATCTACCTTTAAAGAAATTTACTATTTAAGGAAAGAAACAGTCTTTCGTAGGCCGAGATTGAAAGCAGGCACAATTTAGCACAATCGAATATTCATTGCTTTCAATCCGGCATTGAGTGCTCATCCTTCCAACATTCGCGATTCAACTTCTATTGCCGGATTGGACGTGAAAAAAGGACCTGGAATATATCACTGTCGGCCCACATCCAATCTCGGCCTACAAAAAGATTTGTTTGCCCCCCTTGCCTACTGGATTTTTCGTCAACGCTCAAAATGAAATACAAAAAGAATGACAACCGGTCAATCCCCGAGGTCTTGTGCCAAAAGTGCTTGCTTCTTCCATGGTGGCAGTTTACTATTTTCAACAAGGATCGCTTTCAATTCATAAACCTGGTCCCGCAGCATGGCAGCCCGTTCAAACTCCAGCTCTTTCGCTGCAGCACGCATCTGGTTTTCCATCTCTTTGATCATGCGCTCCAACTCGCGCTGCTCCATCGAAGCAGCCAGCTCGCGGGCACTCCTGGGAGCTTTTGTGTCATCATGGGAAACATTGGCAAGGCGTTCCGTGATGTCGTGGACCGCTTTGGTGATACCAACTGGCGAAATATTGTGTTTTTCGTTATACGCTTCCTGAATCTGGCGACGTCGGTTGGTCTCGTCAATGGCGCGTGCCATCGAATCAGTCATTCGATCGGCATACAAGATCACCTTGCCATTGATATGCCGGGCAGCTCGACCAAAATTCTGTATCAAGGCGGTTGTTGAACGTAAAAACCCTTCCTTATCCGCATCCAGAATCGCCACCAGTGAGACCTCAGGCAAGTCAAGCCCTTCCCTCAGCAGGTTGATTCCAACCACAACATCAAAAACACCCAGGCGCAAGTCTCGCAAAATACCGACCCGTTCAAGCGTGTCCACCTCGGAATGTAGATATTGGACCTTGAAGCCCATTTCCAGCAGATAATCCGCCATATCTTCTGCCATGCGTTTGGTTAGCGTCGTGACCAGGGCACGTTCCCCTTTTTCCACCCGTGCGCGCAACTCCACGATCAAATCGTCGATCTGCCCCTTGGTCGGTCTCACCTCTACCTTTGGGTCCAGCAAACCAGTCGGTCTGATGACTTGCTCAACCACCTGGTCAGCTTTCTCCATTTCATAAGGACCAGGCGTAGCGCTGGTATACATCGTGATACCCATCATTTTTTCAAATTCATGGAATTTTAGCGGTCGATTGTCCTTGGCAGAAGGAAGCCTGAAACCATAATCCACCAGGGTATCCTTGCGCGCTCGGTCACCGTTATACATGCCGCGCAGTTGCGGCACCATCATGTGTGATTCATCCAGCACTAACAGATAGCGTGAGGGCATAAAATCGATCAGGGTCCAGGGTGGCGTGCCCTCTGCCCGTTGGTCAATGTGACGGGAATAATTTTCGATGCCAGCACAGGTGCCCACTTCGCGCAGCATTTCCAGGTCGTATCGGGTTCGCTGCTCCAACCGCTGGGCTTCCAGCAAGCGCTCATTTTGGCGAAAATACGCTAAACGCTGCTCCAGCTCCGCCTCAATATCCAGCAGTGCCTTTTCCATGCGTTTTTCTTCAGTGACGTAATGCTTGGCAGGGTAAATATCAACCTGATCAGGTTTTTCAAGAACTTCCCCTGTCAGCGGATTCAGGCGCGTGATTTCTTCGATCTCATCGCCAAAAAAGCTGATCCTTATGGCTTCCCGGTCGCTATAAGCAGGCACGATTTCAAGCGTATCTCCCCGCACCCGGAAGATGCCGGGTTTTACTTCCAGGTCATTACGCTGATATTGAATGTCGACCAGTTGTCGCAGAAGCGCATTGCGACGGTAGATTTGACCTTTGGGGATGTGTAAAACGGAAGCTTTGTAGGCATCCGGGTCTCCCAGACCATAAATAGCAGAAACGGATGCAACAATGATTACATCTTGCCTGGACATCAAAGCTGTGGTTGCTGCCAATCGCAGCCGGTCAATTTCTTCGTTTATATCGGTTTCTTTCTCGATATACAGGTCGCGCCTGGGAATGTAAGCCTCAGGTTGATAATAATCGTAGTAAGAAACGAAGTACTCAACCGCATTCTCAGGGAAGAATTCGGTGTATTCAGCGTAAAGTTGAGCAGCCAGGGTTTTGTTGTGGGTCATGACCAGTGTCGGCAGCTGCAGCTGCTGGATCACGTTGGCAACTGTGAAAGTCTTGCCGGTGCCAGTGGCTCCGAGTAAGACTTGGTTTTGGTAGCCTTGGTTAATGCCATCCACAAGTTGCCGAATGGCATCCGGCTGGTCTCCAGTGGGTTGATAGGGGGCGTGAAGTTTAAATTCCATAAGATAATTTTACATGCATAAAGAAAGAATGGTGTGGAATATCTAAAGAAAATGTGATTGGTGTGATTGATGTGCCAGGTGCAGGAGGATCAATTGGAGATAAGAATAATTAATATTTTTGCATTTGCAGTTGCAATTGCGATTACAAATGCAATTCGTTCATTTTGCAGTTAGAATTGCAACCTTACTCGGATAAAACAGGCATATCGCATGAAAAAGTGAAGTAGTACTGGATTAAAACGCGCAATCCAAGTCATGATAAAAAAGACGACCATAAAGGTCGTCTTTTCGAAAAGAAAGAAACTTCTACTGTTCTTAATTCTTGTATCGCTTGATCAACTCCAAGACGTAGTCCCAATTAACGATCTTATCCAGGACTTCTTCGAGGTGCTTTTTGCGTAAGTTCTGATAATCCAGGTAATAAGCATGTTCCCAAACATCCAAACCAAAGACGGGGGATTTGCCATCTTTCCAGGGGTTATCGCCGTTGGGGGTTGAATAAATGTCCAACTTACCATCGTCCACAACCAACCATGTCCAGCCGCTACCAAAGCGAGCTACACCAGCATCGACCATTTTCTTCTTGAATTCTTCAACGCTTCCAAAAGCTTCCTTGAGCAATTCTTCCATTTCTGCGGAAATTTTGCTCTGACCAATCGGTGCAAACTGTTTCCAATACAGGTTGTGATTCCAGGCTTGAGCGGAATTATTGTAAAGCTTCTGCAAAGAAGCATCTTTACCAGCTACTTCCACAATCTCTTCCAGGGTAGCGCCTTCCAGCTCAGTTCCCTTTATTAGATCTTTGGTGGTGTCGTAATAGGCTTTATGGTGTTTGCCATAATGATATTCAATGGTTTGTTCTGAAATAACCGGAGCCAATGCGTCTTTGGCGTAAGGCAATTCGGGTAATTCTACAGGTGATTTCATCCATTCTTTTTTCTGTTCCATGATATTTTCAACTTTCTCCTTTAATAATTTCTTTTGTTGAATAAATTATATAAAAAATAAAGTCGATTTGCCGAATCCTTGTACAAGGTCTGAGAGAATACAAGTTCATTCGCCGATGATTTTGATCAAAATGCGCTTGGGTCGATTGCCGTCAAATTCACCATAAAATATCTGTTCCCAGGTGCCAAAATCCAGCCTGCCCCTTGTAACAGCAACCACCACTTCACGTCCCATGACCTGGCGCTTGATATGAGCATCAGCGTTATCCTCACCAGTATCGTTATGACGATATTGGTCAACTGGCGCATGTGGAGCAATCTTTTCGAGCCATTTTTCGTAATCAGAATGAAGCCCACGCTCGTCGTCATTAATAAAAACAGAGGCAGTGATGTGCATGGGGTTGACCAATACCAATCCCTCCTGGATGCCGCTCTCTGCTAATGCATCTTCAACCTGGCGGGTGATGTTCACAAAAGCACGTCTGCTTGGAATTGTAACGACCAGTTCTTTACGAAAGCTTTTCATTTTTTTTCTCCTACTCAGGCCTGGCTTTCCAGCTCTTCCAATTTTTCCTGTTTCTCGTTGTGCATCCTCAAAATCTCCGCCTTGATTTTTTTCAAGCGCTCACCACGCAGTGGAAAAGCAAACAGAATCATTGCTGCTATCACCAAAGTGATACCGGGAATCAAACCCATAACTGCCCGAATCGCAAAAAGCGCAGTCTCAGGTTGATCCAGAAAAATTGCACCGTTGTTTGAGTTGCGTGTCACAAACTGACCGGCTGCAAGCGCTGAAGCGGTTATGGTAATCGCCAGTGACTGGGCAGGCTTGGTGATCAATGCGTTTGCGCCATAATAAGAGCCTTCCCGGCGCACACCTTTGCGTATTTCATCTTCATCAATTACCTGAGCAAGCAACAAATAGTTGATCACCTGCACGCCTGAATAGCCAAAACCAAAGATTGCAATGCTTAAGGGAATGAAATCGACTGGCAGAAAAGTGAGCACAATCAAACCCAAACCGCCCAGGACCAGATAGCCCTGGAAAGCGACAACCGGCTCCACTTTCTTCAGCACAAACTGAACCAGAGGCACACCAATTGTCAGAGGAATGAATAAGGCTGCCAGCAGTGGGATTACACCACCCTGGATCACGTAATCGGCAACGTAGTAAATCGCGCCCATGCAAATTGAAAACATGAAGGTACACATAAAATTAGCGATCACAAAAACGATAAACGATTTGCTTGTCAGCGTGCTCTTGATCGCCGGCCACCAACCCAAAGGCTGATCGACCTGGCTAAATTCCCGCCGCTC
Source organism: uncultured Anaerolineaceae bacterium (assembly GCA_964647425.1). Lineage (GTDB taxonomy): Bacteria > Chloroflexota > Anaerolineae > Anaerolineales > Anaerolineaceae > Mesolinea. The sequence continues at coordinate 5,998 of CAZYIJ010000058.1, read as the reverse complement.
TTTAATGTTATAAGAGGCAAGGATGATCAAAAAAGCGGCAATAATTCCAACCGCGATCATCGACAGCTGCAGTGACAGCATAGAAACATCGCCGGAACCAGCTTTTGGACGGAAAAAATCCGGCACCAGGAAGCCGATGATTGTTCCAAGCAGACCAAACAAGGTCGAGACAATCGATAGTTTGCCGCGCTCCTGGTCAGATTCACTCAATTCAGGCATCAGCGTGCCGTGCACAAGCCCAAGAATGGTGTAGCAGGTGTCATAGAGCAGCATGGTCACAAGCATCCAGATGAACTGGCTTGCCTCAGGTGCATGCTCGGGCGCAAACCACACCAGGCTGAAAGTCAGCGCAAAGAATGGTGCCGTGAATCGCAGGTAAGGTATCCTGCGCCCCAACTTGGAGCGGGTACGATCGGTAATTTGCCCAAAGATTGGATCGTTCAGTGCATTCCAAACGGCATAAAAGGCCATTGCTAATGCAATCCAATTTGCTCCCAGTCCAAGATAGTCCTGGTAATAGATGGTCAGCAGAACGCCGTAGATACCTGATACGACTGCCATTCCCATGCTTGCCAAACCATAATAAATGCGGGTTTTCCTTGAAATTGTGCGGATTTGTTTTGAATTCGTGTCTGAAGCAATCGTTTCCATGGATCCTCCGGTAGTTAGTTGGTGTAATTGTAACCTTCAAACTGGCCAACCCAATCACAATTCTCTGAAAAAGCCCATTTGCAAAACTAATCAGATGCTTTGGATTCCGATGCCTGTTGGTCGATTGGTCACCTTCTCTCAAAAACGGAGTTGATTGAATTTGGCATAGGTTTAAAACGAAACATAGTCAATTAAATAGAACATTTGATATAATATTGCCCGGAGTAAGTATTCATGAGTCAAGATAATCTGCGCATTATTGGTGCGCGTGAACATAATTTAAAAAACATCAATATCGAGATCCCCCGGGACAAACTGGTGGTTCTGACGGGTATTTCTGGTTCAGGCAAGAGTTCACTTGCCTTCGATACGATTTTTGCTGAAGGTCAGCGCCGATACGTCGAATCGCTTTCATCTTATGCCCGCCAGTTTCTGGGACAGATGAAAAAACCGGACGTTGATTCAATTGAAGGTCTTTCACCTGCTGTTTCCATTGATCAAAAAGCGACCTCTAACAACCCACGTTCAACTGTGGGGACCGTTACAGAGATCTTTGATTATCTGCGTCTGCTCTTTGCCCGGGTCGGCATTCCCCATTGCCCGATCTGCGGACGAACGGTCCAAAAGCAGTCTGCCCAGGAAATCGTAGACAACATCTTGGCTATGCCCGAAGGATCACGCTTATTGGTGCTGGCACCCATGGTTCGGGAACGCAAGGGTACCTACCAGGCATTGTTCAAAGAGATCACAAAATCCGGTTTTACACGTGTGCGCGTTAACGGCGTGGTTCACTCCCTGGACGATGAAATCGAGCTTGACCGGTATAAAAACCATACCATCGAGGCTGTTGTTGACCGCCTGGTAATTCACGCCTTTGAAAACGAAGAAGACCGCCAAAACTCCATCACCCGCCTGACTGACTCTGTTGAAACCGCTTTACGAATCGGCGAAGGCTATGTCACCATTCAGAATCTGAGCAGCGACCCACCTGAAGATCGCCAGTTTTCTGAGAACCTGGCTTGCCCGGAGCATGGTTCGATTTTGATTGAAATTGAACCTCGCACCTTTTCTTTCAACACCCCTCATGGCGCTTGTCCTACTTGCCAGGGGCTCGGCTTTCGGGAAGATATTGACCCTGATCTGGTAGTGCCGGATAAATCGCTTTCACTAAAAGAAGGCGCGATCAAAAATCAGGAATGGGACCCAAAAGATGTTGGTGGCTACCTCTGGCAAATGTTGGAAACCCTGGCAGACACCTACCACTTCAGCCTTGACGCTCCCTTTGAGAAACTGACCAAACAACAGCAGGATCTGGTTTTATTTGGAACAAATGGTAAAGAAATCACTGTCCATTACGTAGGCAGGAATGGACGCAGCGGTACCTTCCGGACAGCCTACGAAGGCGTGGTGGGGAATATGCAGCGCCGATACCAGGAGACCCAATCGGACTGGGTCCGCATGAAATTGGGTTCTTATATCACCCAAAGCCCCTGCCCTGAGTGCGGCGGCAAGCGGCTTCGTAAAGAAGCCCTGGGTGTTACAGTAGATGAGAAGAACATCATCGATGTCACCCAATTCCCTGTCGACCAACTTTTGAGCTGGATAAACCGGATTGAGTCACAGCAAGACACACCTTTGAGCAAACGCGATCAAACGATCGCAGAGCGGATCCTTCGGGAAATCCAGGCCCGGCTAAACTTTTTAACTGACGTAGGTCTTGACTATTTAACCCTTGAGAGGTCTGCTTCCACACTCAGCGGCGGAGAAGCCCAGCGTATTCGCCTCGCCACCCAGATCGGTTCCAAACTGATGGGAGTTTTGTACGTGCTGGACGAACCTTCAATCGGTCTGCATCCCCGCGATAATGACAGACTGCTGGACACCCTTAAAGGTCTGCGTGACCTGGGCAACACAGTCTTGGTAGTTGAGCACGACGAAGAGACTATGCGCAACGCCGATTGGATCGTCGATCTCGGACCCGGAGCCGGAGAACACGGCGGTTGGCTGGTAGCCGAAGGAAAACCTGAAGACATCGAAGCTGAGCCAAAGTCAATTACTGGTGCCTATCTCTCTGGTAGGAAACGGGTTCCCCTGCCTGAAGAACGTCGTCAGGGCAATGGCAATTCTCTGATCATCAAAGGCGCAACTGAAAACAATCTCAAGAACATCGATGTGGAGATTTCCTTGGGAAAACTTGTCTGCATCACGGGTGTTTCCGGCTCGGGCAAATCGACCCTACTGGTTGAAATCCTTTACAACGCCCTGGCAAGAAAACTAATGCGGGCGCACACCAGTCCCGGCAAATATGAGTCGATCGAAGGCACGCAACACCTTGATAAAGTCATTAACATCGATCAGTCCCCCATCGGACGTACACCGCGCTCCAATCCAGCTACCTATACCGGGCTGTTCGACAACATTCGCGATCTCTTTTCAGAGTTGCCCGAATCAAAAATCCGGGGATATAAAAAAGGTCGTTTTTCCTTCAATGTCAAGGGCGGTCGCTGTGAAGCCTGTATGGGTGAAGGTCAATTAAAAATCGAAATGCAGTTTCTGCCGGACGTCTATGTGCCTTGCGAGGTCTGCCACGGCTCCCGCTATAACCACGAGACTTTACAGGTCAGATTCAAAGACAAAAACATCGCTGAAGTCCTCGATATGACTGTTGAGACTGCAATTGAGTTTTTCGATGCGTTCCCAAAAATCAAACGCCGCTTGCAGACGCTGCACGATGTCGGGCTGGGTTACATCCGGCTTGGTCAGCCTGCCCCCACCCTTTCAGGTGGTGAAGCGCAACGAGTCAAACTGTCAAAAGAGCTTTCCCGCATAGCGACCGGAAGAACGCTTTATGTTCTGGATGAACCTTCAGTCGGGCTGCACGCTGCCGATGTGCACATGTTGATTGAAGTTTTGCAGGCTCTGGTGGACAGCGGTAATACTGTCCTGATCATCGAGCACAATATGGATATCATCAAGGTAGCAGATTGGATCATCGATCTCGGACCAGATGGCGGTCTCAATGGTGGAGAAATTATTGCTCAAGGCACACCAGAGCAGATTTGCGCAACCAAAAGTAGTTTTACCGGTCAGTATTTACTAAAATACGTTGTGGAACATCACAACCAGGCGTGTAAAAGCTGATCTCATTTCTTGTCCTGGTCGTACTATGCTCAATTTCTCGGTTTTTTGGTGAGATCGAAAATAAAGACCACTTATGGTACGATTTATCAATCTTAATCATTGGAAGTGACTATGTTTAGAACTCGTTTTGCCCCCAGCCCCACTGGTTATATGCACATCGGAAACCTTCGTACTGCATTATATGCCTTCCTGACCGCCAAGCAAGCTGACGGCATCTTTATCCTGCGTATTGAAGATACAGATCAAAACCGTAACATCCCGGAATCTGTCCAGGCAATCTATAACGGTCTGCGGCTGGCTGGGATCGAATACGACGAAGGACCCGATAAAGATGGTGGTTATGGTCCCTACGTTCAGAGCCAGAGACTGCCAATTTACAAAGAACACGCCGAAAAACTGATCCAGAGCGGTGATGCTTACTTTTGCTTTTGCCAAAAAGAAGATAAACCAGCGCTGGAAATAACCGGCGAGCGCGTCCAGGGATACCGCGACCCTTGCCGCGATCTGAGCCCCGAAGAGGTAAAAGCAAAATTTAGCGAAGGCATCCTGCCAGTAATCAGGCAGCGCATCCCTGAACCAGGTGTGAGCAGTTTTACTGACCACGTTTACGGTGAAATTAGCATTGATCACGCTCAGCTTGATGACCAGGTCTTGCTAAAATCCGATGGCTTTCCAACCTACAATTTTGCCAATGTCGTCGATGACCACCTGATGGGTATCACCCATGTCATCCGAGGGCAGGAATACCTCACTTCAACACCGAAGTACAACCTGTTGTACCAGGCCTTTGGTTGGGAACAACCGGAATACATTCACCTACCCCACATCATCCGGGAAGATGGCAGTAAGCTCAGCAAACGTAAGGGAGACCCCTCGTTTGAAGATCTGGTAAAGATGGGCTATCTGCCAGAAGCAATCGTCAATTATGTCGCGTTGTTAGGGTGGAACCCAGGTGACGAGCGTGAATTTTTCTTGCTTTCCGATTTAATTACCGCCTTCGATATAAATCGTATCAATAAGTCTAATGCTGCATTTTCGTTCGATAAACTGCGCTGGCTGAATGGTGAACACATTCGCGCGTTGAGCCCGGAAGAATTTCACAATAGAGCCTTGCCCTACTATCCAGCCGGTTTTGAGTGCTTGGATTTGAAGCAGTTGAGCGAGTTGATCCAGATCCGTACCGAAAACCTAAGTGATATCCCTGCCTTGGTGGGCTTTTTCACGGAATTACCTTCCTATGAGCCAGGCTTGTTCGCTCATGCCAAATCCAAATCAACCCTGGAAAGTTCAAAACAAGTTTTGCAGGCAGTGCTTCCCTTGTTCACTTCAATTGAGGAGTGGACCAACGAAAATCTGTTCACCAATCTCAAAGAGTTAGCCAACTCGCAGGGATTAAAAGTGGGTACGGTCATGTGGCCGATCCGGACAGCGCTTTCAGGTCAGGAGACCTCCCCCGGAGGTGCCACCGAATTGGCAGCCATTTTGGGTAAAGCCGAAACCTTGCGTAGGGTAAAGTTGGGTCTGGGGAAATTAAGTTAAAACAACGCGCTTGACAGGTCAGACCGATATTGCCGTACGGCGGGATGGGCTTCACTCAAGACTTCCAACAAGCCCAAATAGACTGCTTTGGCCTGTCCATCGCGATAATTTTTATCCTTCTTCAACACGCCCAACAAGCCATCCAGTGCAATCAGGATTTTTCCGCGTTTTGCCAGTCGGATCGCATTGCGGTAAGCGGATTCGAGTGGATTGTCGAAAATGATGGTTTCAACATCAGGTTCTACAAATGCCTTAGCTACAGGCAGCAAGCTCGCGCTCAAGGTTGATTCGGTGCTGGTTGGGAAATGTTCTAGTATCTCTACCGCGGACTTGCCCTTTCCTTGATAGAGCATGACGCGCGCATAAGCCAGCAGGCCTGCCGGTTCGCCGTGACTTTCAAGTAGATAGTTTTCAATCGCTTCCTCAGCTTCCGCATACTCCCCTAAGAGCATCAGGCTATTACCCTTAACCAGTGAGAGAGAGCCAGTGCGCGGCATGACCCGGTCCACAAACATGCGCAGGTTTTTCTCCGACAACACGCCCAGGTATTCAGCAACAATACGACCGTCCACAAACGCTTTGATCGCAGGAACATTGGTTACTTTCAACCGCTCAGCCAGGCGGGTTTGCTCGTCAACGTTTATCCGAGCAAGCCGGAATGCACCAT
>CAZYIJ010000057.1:0-12512 GCA_964647425.1 uncultured Anaerolineaceae bacterium | reverse complement strand
TGTTGGAACTTCGACACTCAACAAACGAGTCCCATCTTTGTAGCCAGCGACAGTCTTGATTTTTTCGATCTTGAACTTGCCCAGCGGGTTGCCAACCGTATCGGTAACTTCGATTTCCTTACCAACAGCAATCCCAGCATAATTTTGCTCAACTGGCAGACTTACCAAAGCGGTCTGGCTTCGCTTTCGAAAATCGACCAGGCTTACTGCCAACCCCGGGCAAACAGCCACACAACGACCACAGCCGATGCATTCATTGGCACGGTCCTCATCGAAAAGTGGTAAATGGCGAATATCGGCTTCGTCAATGAAGATCAAATCTTTAGGGCAAACTGTGGCGCAGGGGTTGCAGGGGATTTCCTGTGTGCAATGAAACACTGGGAAGACGCCGTCAAGTTTATCAATGTATTGCTCGGATATGGTGATTCCGGGCTTGGATTTTAGGATCTCCTCGGTTTCCAACCAGGTACTCGGGATCTCTGGAATATCTTTACCCAACTTCTTTGCGATCTCATTTCCAACAATTTTGCCCGAAAAGATCGCAGCTGAGGCTTCTGCGATTTCATTCGCATCTCCAGCTGCATAAACATCCATGCCGACAGCTTTTGCTACCCGGAAAAATTCATCCACAGGTTCCAAACCGACAGCGATCAGGAGGGTATCGCAATCGTACATCTGTTCAGTGCCTGGAATTGTTTTGAAATTCTGATCGACCGCAGCAATTACTACCGACTCAACCTTGTCTTTTCCCCTTGCTTCTACAACGGTATGGGATGTGAAAATAGGCACACCTGACCGCACCAGCTTGTCTTTGTGTACTTTGTATCCACCACATCCAGGGGCAGCTTCCACCAGCCCGGCTACGTGGATACCCGCCTGGATGGCATGATATCCTGCAATCAGCCCCACGTTCCCACCACCGATTATGAACAGGTTCTCGCAGGGTTTTACCAAATCACGATTTACCAGGGTTTGAAAAGCCCCCGCGCCATATACTCCCGGTAGGGTGTTACCAGGGAAGGTCAGGCTGCGTTCTCTTGCACCAGTCGCGACCAAAAGGATTTCAGGTTTTACATGAATATTTTCTTTTTGATCTCGATACACTGCAACTACATGATCTTCAAAAACGCCTATTGCGGTTGAGTTTGTCCAGATTTCTATACTTGGATATTCTTCAACTTGTTTTGTCTGAATTTTGGCTATTTCTATCCCGCGGGTACCGGCGTAAACGGCATTTGATGACCCAAAGAAGCGGTGAGTTTGCAATACCAACTTACCGCCAAGGTGGGTTTTATCGTCGATCAATAAAACTTTTACGCCTAATTTGCCGAGCTCAATTGCAGCTGAAAGTCCGGCTGGCCCACCGCCTAAGATTAATACCTCGCACGCATGGTAATGAGGAAATGTGTTTTTCTCTGGGATCGGATCGAAATTTTCTGGTAATCCTGGTAAACCGTCGGCAGGTTGGACCATCATTCCCGCCTTGACTGCTGTCATACAGGCTTTCACAGGCAGGCCATCTGCGATGACCATGCACTGCGAACATTGCCCATTCGCACAAAATATGCCCTGCGGGCTGTGATCTTTGACGTGATGTCGAAAAACCTGGATGCCCTGGGCAATCAGAGCAGAGGAGATCATTTCGTTTGGTTTTGCGTAAAAAAGTATGTCTTGCCAGTAAAAAGGTACAGTTGCTTCGCTTTCATCGATCAGAATAGGGTGAGATTTGATTCGATAATCGGCCATAAACTCCTCAAAGGACATTCGGTTTAGTGCTTAATATTACCACCTGATATTTCAGATTGGGTTTTTTTGGATTGAAAGAGGAGTTAGAAAAGATATGAAGAAACGATTGAAATTTCGATCCTTTATTGGTTTTTTGAAAAGCCAGTATCTTAGAACATGATCAGCTTCTGTGCTAATCGTTAAAAATTTCCTGGTACTTTTTATCGAGTTCGTCGTCCGCCAGGTGGGAATAGCGCTGGGTCACTGCAATATTTGTGTGCCGCGCCAAGACCTGGGCTAATTTAAGATTGCCTGTGCTGCCCAGGATGGTGGTGACAAAGTAATGGCGGAAAGAGTGGGGGGTTATCGTGCCGACCGACTCTTCCCCGAGGCATTCTCTAACTCTTTCACGAACGATTGCTCGTCCAGTTGTAGTAGAAATTGGTTTAATACTCTTCCCGGCAGCTTTGTCGTGCCTGGCAAAAATAGGAAGAGATGCCAGTGCCTTCCCACCGACTCCATCCAATTCAGCCCGACTATGTAAGTAGTCTTTCATCGCGCTAAGGCTGCGTTTAGAAAATCGTAAAACCGCTTCTTTGTTGCCTTTTCCAATAATGATTGCCCGGCTCTCGTGCCAGTCAACATCACCGCGCCGTAATTTGCAAGCTTCATGAACGCGTAAGCCTGTGTCAGCCAATGTAACCAGAAAAGCCCGATCACGGAGATTGATCAATCGTTCCTCAGTGGCTTCAAAAGGTTTGGACACCAGGCTTTCAGCAAAATCGAGCACTTTTTCGATGTCGGTTTTAGGAAATTGCGGCAGGCGAACACCCGGTCTGCGCGTTCGCTGTTTTATGAGAAGCCGTACGCGGGGGAGGTTGACCGAGGCCAGGTTTTCTCCGGCAATGTACTCATACAGACCGGCTGTGGCGGTTATGTAGACTTGTTCTGTGGCAGGAGAAAAATCTTTTAATGCTCCAGCCATCCAAATCACAGCGTCTTCAGACAGTTCTGAGATTTCAGCATCCTCAACAACCAATCCATTCTTCTGGAGTACCTCGGTAAACAAGTGCATCGCATTCGCGTAAGTGCGATAGGTATTCGCACTGCGCGAGAGCTTGACAGAATTGAGGTAATGTTGGATACAGGCTTGTATTTTCATTTTTCTATTAAGGCTGTTATTAGAGCTAATTTGCGCATAGTTATATCAGATTAAGTGATTATTGGTAATACTTTTCATAATTATAATCGTGAAAGAACCTAGTATTATATGGATAGGGTAGGAGATTTTATTGGACCTGGTTTACCTTAGCTTCTTTTATGTATGTGCCTAAAATTTCTGACAGGTGAAGAGCTAGCCGGTACGGGTTGAAGACCTTCCCAATAAAGTTCGAACTGATTAAGTATAAATTTTTTTCTTTAAGTCTTCAAACATTTAGCCAAACAGCGACTGAAGGGCAGAAAACGATGTTTAGATTATTTGATTACCCGTCCTTCTGACTTATTTCATCTAACAGTTCAACAACTGTCAGCACTTGCTCGCGTGTCACTAATTCCGATGGTTTTCCTTCTCTGATGCAATTCATAAAATGCGAAAGTTCAGCATAAAACATCCCTGTTGGCGGCAAATTGATACCAGTTGGGATCTTCACAGTTTCTTCTGTATCAAAGATGTAAGGTTCATGATCGAACTGGTAAGCAATCACCTTGGTACCGTCATTTACCACGACAGAATTCTCAAAATAAAAGCGCCAATTGGCAGTGAAAGGAAAGTCAGCATTGTACCAGGCAGCTTCAGCAGCGACATTAAAACCATCGTAGTTATAGTTAAATCTGTAATGCTCTTTATAATTTTTATCGTAATTACCGCAGCTGGTAAACGCAAAGGACTCAGGCTTCCCAAAAAGACTGATGATCACATCAAGATCGTGAATATGCAAGTCGAAAGGCAGCAGACCACTGCGTTCTCTGTCAAAAAGCCAGCCATTCTTTACCCATCGGGGGCAGGCAGAAAGTCTGACAAAGTAAGCATCCAATACTTTTCCATAGGTCTGGTTTCTAACCAATTCGCGCAGCACTTCCACTTCCTTAGTGAATTGCAGCACTTGGCCGACAAACAGCAGTTTGCCCCTGGCGTCTGCCAGGGCATACATCTCCTCCGCATCCTTTTTGTGCAGGGCGATTGGTTTTTCAGTGATGGCATGAAGGCCGTTTTCCAAGCCTTCCATCACGTGTGTTTTATGTAAAAAAGTGGGCGTACAAACATCCACAACATCCACTTTTTCATGTTTTACCATTTCGCTGATCGATGGGTATAAAGGCAGATTCCAGTCTTTGGATCGGGCCGCACTTTCAGGAGTGATATCGACCAAGGCCGCTACTTCGCAGCCTTCGATATGCAGATAATTGTGATAGTGCACAGAACCCATACCGCCTGTGCCGACGATTGCTACGCGGATCATTCGCACACCTCCATGATTAAAACCGGTTAGAGCCTTTTTCTATTGGATCAAATTTCTAATCCGAGACCTTTCAAATAAGCGTATGAATCCTTCACAGCTTCGTGAATCTCATCCAAATTTTTTGGTCCACTGCTGGTGAATTCAATTTCGATACTTACCGGGCTGTCATTCTCAGCCTGGTTTAACAGGTCAAATATTTTTGGGATATCAATGGTGCCCTTTCCGATTGCCGGGAAATGCCACTCTTTCTGTCCACCGATTTTGTCTTTGAGATGCAAATGCTTTACCTGATCAACACACCCTGGCAAATCGTCGAGTGGGTTTATCCCTGCGAAATAGATCACATTGGCGGTGTCATAGTTGATGCCGACACGCTCTGACCCAACCAGTTCAACAATGCTTTTGATCACTGAACCAGTGGAATGTTCGCCATGGTTCTCCAGCACAAGCTGCAGATCATACGCTTCCAGGTGGGGGACCAGGTCAGCGATATGCTTTGCGACTTCTTCGTTAGAGACCATTGCTTTATCCTGAAGATGCGCTTCACCAATAGAAGAAACGATGTAATCGCAGCCAAAAAAGTTTGCCAGCCGCATGTTAGAAACAAAATCCGCGATGCGTTCTGTATCCATCAAATTGGTATGTCCACTTAGGGAGAATGGTGTCAGATTAGCCGCATCCAGTTTTTCCTTGATCTCCCAAAGGTAATTCAGCGACATGGTCGGAAATACATGTTCTGTCCATCCTTTAGTAGCTGTCAGCTCAATGTAATGAAAACCAGCGTTGGAAATGCCCGCGATGGCATCTTCAAGAGAATAGCCATGGTAGCAATTCGAATTAACGGCAACGATTCTTTTCATAGTGGACCTTTCTAAATAACAAACTGAGATAGATATTTTGCTGAAAGCTCAAGACTCTGCAAAATTTTCTCCCGACTGCCTTCGAAAGAGCGGTCTTCAACTTCCACGCACGTGAAGCTGTCATAACCGATGTCCCGTAGGGCAGAAATGAACGCTCCCCAATCAACATCACCTAAACCTGGCAATTTCGGTTCCATGAATTCCAACGGATAGGCCATGACACCAACTTCATTAAGTTTTTCTTTATACAGCTTGATGTCTTTAAAGTGAATGTGGAACATTCTTTCTTTAAACTCGTAGAGCGGTTGCGTGTAGTCCATCATTTGCCAAACAAAATGACTGGGGTCGAAATTTATTCCAAAGTTCGGGCTTGGAATGATTTTGAAAAGTTCACGCCAGATGCGCGGGGATGTGGCAAGGTTTTGACCGCCTGGCCACTGGTCCTGGCCAAACAACATCGGGCAGTTTTCAATCGCTACCCGGACACCATGCTCCTCAGCAAAGGCGATGATTGGTGGCCAAGTAGTTTTGAACAACTCCAAATTCTCTTCAACATTTTTATTCTGGTCTCTACCGATAAAAGTTGTCACTAGGTTGATCCCAAGTTTTTCACTGGCAAGAATTACCTTTTTGAGATGTTCAATATTTGCATGTTGTTTTTCCGGGTTAGGATCCAGTGGGTTAGGGTAAAAAGCAAGAGAGGAGATTTCCACCCCTTTCTTCATGCAATAATCCAAAATATGTTTAGACTGGTCATCATCCAAATTTTCAACATCAATGTGACTGACTCCTGCATAACGCCTTTCAGCATTGCCCTGAGGCCAGCAAGCTACTTCAACGCAGCTATATCCAAACTGTGCAGCAGTGTCAATAACTTCTTCAAAGGTCCAGCCATCCAAAATCGCACTCACAAAACCCAGTTTCATCTTGTACTCCTTTAATTATGATTAATTTGAACACTCTGACCGCTATTTGAAGATTCAATGCTGGCAAAAACCACGCGCATTGACCTCAGAACGTCTACACCAGAAATTTCTGGTTCTGTTTTGCACTCCAGACAGTCGACAAACACATCGATCACACCAGATTTGGTTTGACTATCGTTTGTTTGGATCTTATCGATGCTGTATAAGATCTCTTCTTCGTTATCTGTGATCACTTTGATTGAATAATCCGGGTCATCGTAGATTCTCATGATGCCCTTGCTGCCATAAATGACCGTACTATTATCTTCAGCGCCATAATGCGTCCAGGAAACAGCCATGGTACCTACAGCACCACCCTCTAACTTGTAAATACAGAAGGCGTTGTCATCAACTCCAATTAAGTTTCCATCCGCGCCGCGCTTATCCAGTGTAGAAAGTCTCGCGGTGGTTTCCACAATCGACTGTCCAGTCAAAAAGTGGATCAGATCAGTTTTATGAATTCCCAGATCCGCCATGGCACCCATCACAGCTTTTTGTTTATCGAAGAACCAGGTATTCTTACCCGGATCGATGCTCCAGGTTTCAGGACCACCATGCCCGAAAGTTGTCCGGAAGGAAACAACTTCTCCGATTAGTCCACTTGCAATCAGCTCTTTAGCTTTGATATGAGTTTTTGTCAGCCTTTGATTATGTCCTATCATCAGGGCTTTACCTTGCTGTTGGGCAGTCTCAACCATTGCTTCGCAATCGGCTAATGTGGTTGCCATCGGTTTTTCACAAAGAACATGTTTCCCTGCAAGTAAGGCTGCAATGGTGATTGCCGCGTGCGAATCGTTTGACGTGCAAACGCTGACCGCATCGATATCTTCATTCGCCAGCAACTCCTGGTAGCTTTTATAGGCTATTCCTCCATGAACCTTGGCTAATAGTTCGGCCCTTGCTTCGTTGAGATCAAAAAAACCAAGCAAGTTTGCATTTGGATTATCTGTGTACTCTGGAATGTGCCGCTTTTGCGCTATCTTTCCACATCCAATTATTCCGATATTTTGCATAATATCCTCCAAATTTTAGGTCTAAGTTACGAAGTAGATTCTTTTTTCTGCAGTAATACTGCACCGATCACGATCACACCTTTAAAAGCTTCCCGCAAGAAGGGAGGTACACCCACTAAATTAAGCAAGTTATTCATCACTGCGATGATCAGGGTGCCCAACACGGTTCCTATGATCGTTCCTTTCCCGCCAGACATCCTGGTTCCGCCCACGATGACTGCCGAGATGGCATCCATTTCATATCCACTGCCGGCATTGGCATAGTCCATCGAACCAATACGCGAAACCTGCAAGATAGCAGAAAAACCTACCAAAACACCCATCAGGGCATAAATTCGCCTCTTAACGCTGTTGACATTCACCCCTGAAAGCCTGGTAGCGCGTTCATTGCTGCCGACGGCAATAATTTGTCTTCCAAATTTTGTACGGGTAGATAAAACATGCAAGAGCACCGCCAGAATGATCCAATAGAGGATCGGCATCAGAAGCTGACCAAAGACCTGCAAACTGGCAATACTCAAAAATCCCTTGGGGATTAAGGGGTTATAGCCTGTCATAAATTGTTGGGTGACGCTGCGGAATATTTTCATCGTGCCGAGAGTAGCAATAAAAGGCGGTAGTTTCCCCTTGGTGATCAGGAGTCCTGTGATCTCTCCGAGCAAAAATCCCATCAAAATTCCAACGATGATCGCGATGATGTATGCTGGGGCACCTGTGATCCCCATATTCAAAAGAATGCCTTTTGGACCGATGTCAATCATCATCATTACCGTAGCGCCAATGGCAACCAGTGTTGACCCTACTGACAGGTCGATCCCACCGGAGATGATCACCAGTGTCATGCCCAAGGCAATAATCCCCACACCAGAGTTGTTTCGTAGAATGTTGATCCAGTTTTGCAGCCATGTACCAAACCAATCTCCAAAGCTGTTAAAGTTCAACCCAAGGGCGATAGTCTGCAAGATCACCATTACGATCAAGGCCATACCGGTGCTGAATAATGGGCGTGTCTGCCAAAGAGATTTGAATTCTGTGAAAGCGTTTTTTGTCTTTTCAGTCAATGATGTGTTCATAATTTATCTACCCATCTAATTTAGAGATAAACCCGTAGCCAGACGCATGATGTCATGTTCATTCATGGTTTCACCAGCAACTTCTCCGCGAATGCTCCCGTGATACATCACCAATGCCCGGTCGCATACGCGTATTACTTCTTGAGCTTCGCTGGAAAGCACGATGACAGCCACGCCTTCATCGGCCAGATTAAGGATGATGTCATAAATATCTTCTTTTGCGCCGACATCCACACCTTGTGTGGGGTTATCCAGAATGAGAACCTTTGGATCAGTACTTAACCACTTTGCCAGTACAACTTTTTGTTGATTGCCACCCGAAAGGCTGGTGATCAGGTCAGTCTTCTTGCTCAGTTTGATTTGCAGGCGATCAACTTGTTTAATAAACATTTGATCCTGCAACTGCCTGTTAATCATTCCGAATTTTGAAATGATTGGCCAGGTGACGATCGCGCTGTTTTCCAAAATATTCATATCTTTAATGATGCCATTTTCCTTGCGATTACGGGGCAGGTAACCAACGCCAAAATCAACCGCGTGTTCTGTGCTACGCAATTTGATGGGGTTGCCTTCCAAATAAACTTGACCACTATAATCTGTGCCTGCTCCAAATATCGCCTGGAATAACTCGCTGCGACCATCTCCCAGAAGACCAGTGATCCCAAGCACCTCACCAGCCCGCACCGTAAAATTGATATCCATAAAATCGTGATGATTCGATAAGGCCTCTGCTCGCAGCACTTCTCGAGTTGTGTCTTTTTTGCGCTGCAACGCCATCGTGCGGATCTCGTGCCCCACCATCATGCGGGCCAGATCAGCTGTCGTAACCTCTTTAACCAAGCCCTCAGCTACTTTGACACCGTCTCTCAGGATGGCATAGCTGCTGCAGACTTCAAGTACCTCGCTTAATTTGTGCGAAATGAATACGATTCCCACACCATGTGCGCTCAGCACCCGCATCATGGCAAAAACTCGCTCAATCTCGGTGGTGGTCAATGAAGAGGTAGGCTCATCCATAATGATGGTGGACGCGTTCATCATCATCGCACGCGCGATTTCCACAATTTGCTTGTATGAGGCATCCAAATCCCTTACCATCGTTTTGGGGTTTAGCTCTATCCCTAAGCGGTTAAATACTTCTTGTGTCTCCTGGCACATGCGTTCTGTATCCAGAAAACCATTTTTCTTGGTCAGTTCTCTGCCAATGAACATGTTCTCATAAATGGTCATGTCATTGATCAAATTTAGTTCCTGGTGAATAAAGGCGATTCCAGCATTTAATGATTCGGCTGGCGTCCGGAATTGAACCGGGTTGTTATCAATGATGATCTCACCTTGCTCGCAAGCCACAACACCACCCAAAACATTCATCAAGGTCGATTTTCCAGCGCCATTCTCTCCCAGTAAGGCACAAATTTCCCCAGGCTCGATAAAAAAGTTTACATCTTTCAGCACCTCATTGGCACCAAAGGATTTGTAAATTCCTTTCATCTCTACTTTCATAACATCAACTCTTTCAAGTTAAGAAAGAGGCTACGGCAATGCCTTTTATGGCGATGCAATAGCCTCTTCGATTGCCTTATCTAATGCTAATTATGTTGGTAGTGTTCAACAAGCCTCAATCTTAGTAAGGTGAATTTGGATCGAGGTAGTCTTTGTAATTGTCCCGGTCTACAATGTTTGTAGGCAGAATTACGACTTTATCAACCTGTTCGCCTTTCAAGATTTTCAAGGCCATATCAACAGCATCTTTCACCATAGCAGGGCTGTAGGTCGCTGACTGGATCCAGATCTCAGTGTTCTCGGGCATCATGTTGAAGTATTCCTGCATGCCGCCACCGCCAGTGATGACTTTGATATCAGTGCGGTTGGCTTCTTTGATCGCTTGCAGAGCACCAATGGAGGTTTCGTCATCCATTGAGTAAACCGCATCAATCTGAGGATTGCTGGTCAGGATGTCAGCCATGTCTTTCAAGCCATCTTCACGTGTGAATTTGGTAGCGTAGGAAATGACTTCCATGTTGGGAGCGATCTCTGCCAGGGTGTCCACAAAGCCCTTTTTACGAAGTTCCGAAACGGAGCCTGAGGTAGGAACTTCCAGCATCACGATTGTGCCTTCAGTGCCGATCTTATCCACGATGTACTTGGCGCCTTGAATGCCCATGTCCTCGTTGTCGCCTGAAAGACGATAAACACCATCTGCGTTGATTTCAATGTCAAAGTTAACCACTTGCACGCCTTTGTCGAGGGCAGCCTGGATAGGCACTTCCATACCTTCCCATTGCGGGAAAGCTACAATTGCTTGAGCGCCCCATGTGAGCAGGTCGTCCAATTGGGTGGTCATTTCTTCGGCATTGCTGCTGGTATAGAGCTTATACTCTATTTCATCCGCCAATTCTTTGGCACGCAGTTCAGCGTTGTATGCAACCGCAGCGACCCATCCATGGGTCACAGCCGGTGCAAGGATGCCGACTTTGTATTTCTCGGTGCCAGTTTCTTGCGTACAACCGGCTAACAGCGAGCTGGCCATAATTGCTATGACCATCAAAACAAATAAACTTTTCTTCATTTTTTCTCCTTTATCATAGTAATTTTCTATCTAACCACCTGGCCATTTAGTCCTGGTGGGGCAATCCAATATTTGTTGCTGTATCTGTAGATTTTTTCCTATCAATCTCTACTCTGGAATCACCTCCTCTGAAATCGCGTTTTCATAATCAGGTATTTCAAAAGTAAACTCTCTGAATCTATCTTTAAATAATAACATGTTTGAAAGAAAGTGGATATAAATTGACGAGGTATGTACATTTTTTCACACCAGCGAAAATGAACAATAAATGGGTCCTTAACCTCCTTAATTTTATCTTTTTGACAATTTTGGTTGCTTCCAAAACAAACGACTCGAAATAATTCAAAGTAGCAGCCAGAGGTTAGTACCTTATTAAGCCAATTACTGCGCGTAGTTATACGGTTATTTATTTTTTTTATTAGTTTTGATGTGTGAATAAACACACAGTTGACTAAAAAATGGGGGAGGGCAGGGCTGATTGTAGAGGAAGCGTAATTGAAAAGATGAAGATTATTTTCTATCGAAGATGAAACTCTTTTAGCTGGAATTGAGTATTCATTTGTAGTTGTCTCAAAAAATATTATTTTTAATTCTTTTGTACATTTGTGGATGATGACAAAGTTATAGCGATGAAAAATTGTCTAAATCAACATTGTTTTAGCTGCTTTAAGGACAAATAAAACACTCAAAATCAGTATAAGAGCTTGTATGCCTCAGATCTTTGAAAAAACAGAACATAATGTTTAATCGACTGCCAGGTTTTCATATATGGAAACCTGGGTACTTGAAATGACAAGAACATCCTGGCAGAACTCATGTGCCATGAAATGGTGTTCAATTCACTTAAATAAATCCAGTAATCTAGTTGTTATCTGCAGTAAAGCTTTTGATGGTTTATCAGAACAACTGATATGGTTGGAGATTACAAAACCAGGGATTTTTGGTTAGGCGTGTATTACAGCCTTATTCACAGATCCAAGGACGCATGTATAAGGGGAAGTACTCAACATGGTTATCTTTGAGGTGAAATTTTGTTTCAATTGAAGAAATACTAAATATTAATTTTTTGAGCAGGGGGAGGTGCGACTTTATCTACTGCTCTTCGATATTTTAGCTTGCGATAATGATACTTATCATAACCTAAAACGATTTTAAACATAATTTTTCACCCCCCTCTCTAAGTGGATATATCGAATGTTGGTTGACGTGTCTGAGTCTTGAAATTAAATCGATCTCTATCTTGAACTAAGCGCTTTGTAAGCACCGACCCAAGGCTCTCCCAGTCGATTCTTGTCTGCGACTTCTACTTTACTCAGATTCTGCGCTACCTGGACTAATTCTGGAACGATTTTTCCCCAATCCTGATCCAAAATCGCCTGGCGTAGCACCGAGCTGCGCGTATCTACCCATGCCCAGTCCATTCTGAAACGATCTGCCTTTAGCCAATAGTCGCGCTTTTCCCAGGCTGTGGCGCTGCTATTTACCGATTCTGATATTTTTTCCAAAGCCAGGACAACGTAGGCTGCCATATCCAGGCTTTCTCTATCTGGCTGCCCCTTCTGCATTAGTTTTCGGATTGCCAAAACGATCGATTTTGTCAGCCGGTTTCTATACGTTGTTCCACTCTCGTTTGGTTTTATGGTCATCTTATCAACTCTTATTAAATATCGCACGCTATTATACCAACATCCCCACCCTACTTAATTTCTCACCATATATGAAAAAGTGAATATTGTATCAGGTTTGCATAAACTTTTAGAAGAAAGTCTTTATCAATTATTAAATTTGCCCCCTTGTCAAGGCAATTTAGAAATGTCCTAATCTCAGCAATTTAGAAATGTCCTA
>CAZYIJ010000056.1:0-12517 GCA_964647425.1 uncultured Anaerolineaceae bacterium | reverse complement strand
GACGAGGCAGCGACCAGTCAGCACAAGGCAGAAAATCTTTGTTGTCCTGATGTGCCTGCTGCTGGTCGTTTTGTTTATCTCACCCATCTTGAGCCTTGTTTCCCGCTCTTTGGTTACTTTTGAAGCCGCCCGAGGGGAGCGCGGCGAAATTGAGACTGGTTTAACCACCCGCTACTACACCGAACTTTTCCAAAATCGTACTGGCTCAATTTTTTATTCCAACCCGCTTGCTGCGATTCGCAACTCACTTGTGTATTCCATCCTGACCATGATCATCGCAACCTCCATGGGCTTGATCACAGCCTACGCCCTTTCCAGGTCGGGCAAACTGACGCGATTGCTTGAACCTTTCCTGATGCTGCCCTTGGGCGCCAGCGCGGTGATCCTGGGATTGGGCTTTCTGATTACTTTCAACCGCCCACCATGGACCAGCGGACCTTTCCCGATCTTGATCCCAATCGCGCACTCGCTGATCGCTCTTCCTTTTGTGGTACGCACAATTCTGCCGGCAATTCAGGGGATCCCCAATTCATTGCGTGAAGCCGCCAGCGTGATGGGCGCCAAACCCTGGAAAGTCCTTCACGAAATCGACCTGCCAATTCTGCTGCGAGCGGTAATCGTCAGCCTGGCTTTTTCCTTTACCATCTCGCTGGGTGAATTTGGCGCTTCCAGCCTGCTGGCCAACGCACGCACACCCACCATACCGGTAGCCATTTTCCGTTATATTTCCCAGCCTGGTGCGCTTAATTACGGCCAAGCCCTGGCAATGTCCACCTTATTGCTGCTCACAAGTGCCGCTGGCAGCCTGTTGATCGAAAAAATCCGACTTCCCGGTGAGGAGTTATTCTGATGTTATCTGTTGAAAACATTTATAAAGATTACGATGGCAAACCCCTGCTGAAAGGAATCACTTTCGAAGTTCATGAGGGCGAATTGGTTTGCCTGCTTGGCTCGTCTGGCAGCGGTAAAAGCACCATGCTGCGCATCATAGCCGGACTGGAAGAACCTGAATCTGGAAACGTTTTTTGGAACGGTGAGGATTACACCCAAAAACCTACGCATGAACGTGGATTTGGGCTGATGTTCCAGGACTATGCTCTGTTCCCTCATCGCACTGTCGCAGAAAACATCGCCTTCGGTTTGAGGATGGCGGGGCGTCCGAAGGTTGAAATTCAAACACTGGTACAAAAGGCTCTCGCTAACATTCGAATGGAAGAGTTTGCTGAACGAGCAGTAACAGAATTGTCAGGAGGCGAACAACAGCGCGTGGCCCTCGCGCGCGCGCTCGCACCGGACCCACACCTGCTGATGCTGGACGAACCCCTGGGGGCACTGGATCACAATTTGCGCACAGAACTACTCAAAGACCTGCGTAAGCGGCTTCACGACAGCCAGAAACCCGTGATTTACGTCACTCATGATCAGGAAGAAGCGTTCGCGCTGGCAGACCGTCTGCTCTTGCTGCATGAAGGGCTTTTGGTTCAGGAAGGCGCACCTGAAACTGTTTTCAATCAGCCAGCCAATACCTGGGTCGCAAGTTTTTTGGGGCTGGGCAACCTGGTTCCGGCAAAACTTGTCAGTTCAAATCGTATTGAAACCGACCTTGGTCAGTTTGTCTTGAGTGGTCCACCCACCGTCCAGGTCGGCTCTGAATGCATGCTGCTCCTGCGCCCTGAGGATGCAATTTTTGACGAGAATGCATTAAGCAAATCGGCTAACCTACGCGCAGTAGTTCGCGACAGCGTTTTCTTGGGTGAATACTACCGGTTGGAAGTTGAGATTTGGCAAACCCTGTTGCACGTTCATTCCCCACATGAAGTTGCTGTTGGGGAAACTATCTCTCTTGCCTGGTCCGAATCAAGCCTGCAGTGTCTTCCACTGTGAGCTTTGAATCAGCTGGTGAAGCTGGCTTTGAGTGTCATAAACGCAAATAAACAATACACAACGAATTGAAAACAGGCTGGCGAAAATACCAGCCTGTCGCATACTTAATTCAGGATTCAAACGTTAACTACAACAGCCTCAAGGCAGAATCGATCAGATAAGACCATTCAATCCTGTATTGACCGCTAATTACAAAGAATCCAGCTACAACAACTGCCACCACCGCGCAAATACACAGCACTAAAAGGACAATCAGAGCAATGATCCAACCACTGGTTTTCTTCTTCTCAACCGGTGGCTGCGTGTACGAGTAGTCCTTAGTCACCGGAGGAACGGATTCAAAACCGTCCTTATCGGGGGTAACATCAACGTACGGTTCGTGTTCATCACGCTCCGGATCGTAGATCACCGGTTCGGCTTGCTCTGGTAAAGGCTCTGCGCTAAAAACTGTTTCAGGAGCCTCTTCGGTCACAAACGGTTCAGATGGAACGGGTTCAGTTGGGGTTTCGGGCTGAACATGTTCTTGTGGGGCCGGCTTTGGCACGTTACTCCAACGATCTGCGTCTGGCACAACCGGTTCAATTGGGGTTCCAGGCTGACCAGTCTCTTCAGGCGCTGGTTTTGACACGTTACTCCAGCGGTTTGCGTCAGGGTCATCGATAAAATCTTGGTTACTCATTAGATACATTCCTTTCAATTCCAAGGGATTTGATTGATCATTTCACTAAAAGGACCGCATAAAGCAATACTACCACCAATCACACCCACCGCAATCAAAATGGTGAGACAAAAGGTCAAAATTGACAAACCGATCCCAACCCATCCCAGGATCAAACCAGCATCAGCTAACCTATTACCGCCTACCCTGCCGTTGCTTTTTTCGATCTCGTTTTTGGCAACATAACCGGTAATGATGGCGACTATTGCACCGATAAACCACAAACCTACAAAGTTGCCAATACCACTGATCAGGCTAAGAATTGCCCAGATCGACGTGGTTTCTTCAACATTCTCATATCTCACTTGATTTTCAGTCATTTTTACTCCTTAGATATCACTTTCAATAATCTTTTCGCGCGACTTTCTACGCCGTTGGAAGAACCAGGAAACCCACCAGATCAGCATAAAAACTAAAATCACCATCAGGATCGGCAGCGCGACAGATAGAACTGAAATGATCGTGGCTAGGACATCTTCGATCGTGCTTACTACCGGCACGCCCACCCCAGCAGTGCTGGCTTCGATCACTGGACGGGCTACCAGGGATTTAGCAGCATGAACGGAGCCTGCTACTAACAAACCACAGATCATCGAGAGCACCGGGTTTACATCTGTGATCGTTTTAGCGCTGGTAGCAAATAGAATTGCGCCTGCGACCGGACGGATAAAGGTCTGAATAGCGTCATTGACATCGTCGACCACCGGCACCTTATCTGCCACCATCTCCACAGTGCCCAATACAGCCAGAACACCAATCACCCACCAACTTTCCAGTGTGTTCCAGGGTTCTGCCAGCTCAATCAGGCTGGTAAATTTCGCCAAAAGCGAAACAACTAATAGCGGGATGTAGGCATTCAGACCAGCAGACGCTGAAAGACCAAACGCGCCTAAAACACCGCCAATAATTTCTGTCATAATCATTCCTCCTGTCGGGTGAACAGCTTCCCGACAACAATAATTATAGCCGGGTTGTTAATTGATGACAGTAGATAATCACAGGTCTAAAGGCGCCCAGGTGCCGGTTAGCAGGTATCTTAATATACTCGTTAGCAAGATTTGAATAAAACAGATATTCAACCCAATCAGCAAAGGCAACCTCATTTGCTTCCAGGTCAACTGTAGGTTGGCTCGCCGAGTCAGCATCAAGGCGATCACGGTGTGAATCGAGGTGAGCAAGGCCACCACGCTTAAGCCAGAAAGGAACATTGCCGGCAAAAGGATAACTGGCTGTTGGCTGTACACACCCGCAACCATGAGAATTGCTAAGAAAAGCAGTCCTGGAAAACTGTACCATTTTTCAAAAAAACTGCGATTGACCCAATTTGCCCAGGCAGTCTGGACGAAGAGCGGGCTCAAAATTGCCCCGATTCCCAAGCCAATCCCTGTGCCAGTAATCAGCCGAAAGAGGTTGGAGGGTTGGTAGCCCAGTTCAAAACCGGGAAAGAAATGGAGAAAGGAGTTGAGGCCATCAATGCCAAACCAAATCAGAAACAGTCCCAATATGACTGAAACCCAGGTTGGTGGGAACTTACCTTTGCGACCCTGGAAGGCCTGAAAAGTAAGTGTCAACAATCCTCCCAGGTACATGCCAGTACAGCGCGCGCACAACGGTGATTGCAGGTCGTGATAAAAGAAGCTGCGATCTTCAATTTGATGACAAACCGCATACCCCAACAGGCGCACTTTCTCCCACCAGCCGGAGGGCGTCAGCCACAACCAGGTTAGCACTAACGTGATTAACAGGATCGAGCAAGCAATAATCCAGGGTCGATCATTTTTGTCGACCCTTTCGTCACTGCCCTCGATCCGGTTATCTGCAAGCAATTTCGGTTATACCTTGCTCAAGTATGCATGGGCATCCTTGAGATAATCGATAATAGTCAGATGCTGCGGGCAGAGACTTTCACATTCTCCACATTCAATACATGCATCCGCCTGATTCACTTCAGAGATTTGGTTTTCGTAGGTGCGTTGACCGCGCTCCTGCTCGCCGTACATCATTGCGTTGTTATAGATTGCAAATATTTGCGGAATCAACACGTCATTTGGACACGGCAGGCAATATTCGCAATGGGTGCAGGCAACCGGTGCCAGCCCTTGCCAGGCATTGCGCACATTTTCAATTGTATTGACCTCGCTTGCCGAAAGACTGCCAATACCAGAGCGGTTGGCACTCACCAGGTTCTGCTCCACCTGTTCAAAGGTCGACATGCCCGAAAGCACCAACCCAACTTCCGATTGATTCCAGAGCCATTGCAGCGCCCATTCAGCTGGTTTCCATGTTCGTTCTGCTTGATCAAAAACTGCCTTTACCGGGGCTGGCGGGACTTCGATTGCCAATTTTCCGCCTTTGAGAGGCTCCATGATCACTACCCCCAATCCACGTTCTGATGCCAGCTTCAGCCCATGCTCACCAGCCTGGTAGTCCACATCCATGTAATTATATTGAATCTGGCAGAAATCCCAATGGTCGTACCCCGTCAAAATTCTCTCGAATACCGGGTATTCGTCGTGAAAAGAGAAGCCGATATGGCGTATTTTGCCATCAGCCATTTGTTTTTCGACCCAATCAAACACCTTGAGATTGAGGTAGTTGTCCCAGTGCTTTTGATTGAGTGCATGCAATAAGTAAAAATCGATGTAGTCAGTTTGAAGCCGTTCCAATTGAGCAGAAAAGTAGTAGTCAAAATCTTCCACTTTTTCGATCAGCCAGGAAGGCATCTTGGTTGCCAGGGCAACTTTTTCCCGGTAACCATCCTGTAAAATCTTGCCTACCAACACTTCACTTTGCCCGCCGTGATAAGGCCAGGCAGTATCGACATAATTCACACCCTTATCAATTGCATGACGGACCATGCGGGTGGCTTCAACCTCGTCGACCTCATTTCCCTCACCAGGAAGTTGTGGAAATCGCATACATCCAAACCCCAACGCAGAAGGCTTGAAGTTAGTTTTGCCAAAATTTCTGTATTCCATGATCATCCTTTTTTGTGTTTTCCCCATTTTACCCTGACAAAGGTGGAATCGATTTCCGGAATGCAGAAATTTTATTTTTTCATGGCAAGATTTTTCAAGGCAAGGAGATCGTATTGAAACGCAGGTGTTCTTTTTCAGGCCAGGATTGAAAACAAAAATGATCGTTATATCGTCAAGCAGTTGACGTTTTCAATCCGGCGTCAGGGGTAAATCCTAGGAGCTTGTTTCGTTAACATCATTTTGCTGGAGTGAAGGGGGATACAGATTATTTAATATAAGCAGCATTCCCATAACCTCCAATCCCGGCCTAGATATTAAAGCAGGGCAATCACCTCTTCCAGCGTCACTGAATCACTCAGCACACTGCTGAAATCCCTCTTTCCATCGATCGCCTTTTTTACCTTTGGGTCCAAACCCGTCTCGCCCAACAGGTTAGCGCCAACTAAAACACCATTTCTGAAGAGCAAGCTGATATAGGTGTCATCTTGCCTGGATGCTATCAGTTTGTCGCCCTCTTCGGTTGGTGCAAACTGACCAATGCTAAACAGGTCGATTCCCAACACCTTCAATTTGGCTGAGGGAGGGTCTCCGGCAAAATCGGCGGGTTGACCAGCAGCGTGCTTTCCGGCAACCTCACCCTGTTTCTTGGCAGGTACCCAAAGTCCATAATTGATGCCATGATATTCGGTGACATCGCCTGCAGCATAGATGTCCGGTTTTGAAGTTTGCATATGCTCATTCACCACTACTCCACGGTTCACTTCAACTCCAGCCAACTTTGCGAGGTCAAGGTTGGGACGAACACCTGCGCTGATCAGAACTAACTCGGCTGGAATGCAAACAGCCGGTT
The DNA here is from genome assembly GCA_964647425.1 of uncultured Anaerolineaceae bacterium. Taxonomy (GTDB): domain Bacteria; phylum Chloroflexota; class Anaerolineae; order Anaerolineales; family Anaerolineaceae; genus Mesolinea. Next base: position 6,087 of record CAZYIJ010000056.1, on the reverse strand, counting down.
CTGTATCGGGCGATTCTGAAGCCAACTCAACCCCTTCAACCTTGCCTTCGCCAACCAATGCAGCGGTTTTCGCTGGCACAATGACGGAAATGCCCATTGACTCAATATGCTGGCGCAGCAATTCTGCCGCTTCCTGCCCCAGTTGACGGGGCAATAACCAGTCCAGCGCTTCCAAGACGGTCACTTTTGAACCATGTCTGGCAATCGCGCCGGCAATCTCGAGCCCCAGTAACCCACCGCCTATGCAAACTACATTGGCGTGATGGTCGAAGATTTGCGTAATTCGCTCCGCGTCTTCCAGCGAGCGTAAAGTCATCACGCCGGGCAGCTCTTTGCCAGGGATAGGGGGAACAAAGGGGCTGGCTCCATTTGCCAGAATGAGCTTTTCGTAACTATAACCTTGTCCATCATCCAATGTGACTTGTTTGGATTCGGAATCAATATTCTGTACCTGTCTGCCCACCACAATATTGATATGGTTTTCGAGATACCAACCCTCTTTATGCAATTCGAGCTGTTCCCGGCCGATTTCACCAGCCAGGTAGCGTGTTAGACTCATGCGAAAATAAGGCAGACTATGTTCACCACAAACCAGGGTGATGTCTGAAGATTGGTCGACTTTGTGGATTGCCTCAGCAGCGCTGACGCCGGCAATACCACCACCGATAATTAGAAAACTTGTCTTGATCAATGACGTTGTCATGGTAATTCCTCCTACCAATTAATCAGGCTGCTGAGACCAAGGCGGTCAGAAGCATTCCTTCAAGCTGAAGCTGGTATTGAAGATCCGCTGAACCAGCTATTATCCAGGAAATCAGAGCACAAACTCCTAAAAGCAGCAAAATTGTCAGAATGAATACAGCGCTTACGCAACCAAATCCACAACCGAGACAACCGCGTTCTTTCATAGTTTCACCTCCAATATTGACCTCATTTTACGACCCCTTGTTATGTAATAACAATAAAAGTATAAGGATTGGGCTATGCTATAATTTTTGTTTGCGGTTTGGCACCAATTTGACCGTACTTAAAGGAAGAATGATTATGTTTAATAAAATTTCACAGCTCTTCAAAGGGGATCCGCATCGGAAAAAAATCGGAGAATTGGTTGTTACTGTTGACCAAATCAACGCTCTTGAAGCGCAATTTGAAAAGCTGACCGATGCGCAGCTGAAAGAAAAAACAAACGAATACAGACAGCGCCTGAAAGAAGGCGAAACTCTGGACGATTTGCTTCCAGAGACTTTCGCTACTGTCAGGGAAGCAAGCAAACGCGTGCTTGGTCAGCGTCATTACGATGTACAGTTGATTTGTGGAATCAACCTGCACCAGGGCGCCATCTCAGAGCTGCGTACTGGTGAAGGCAAAACCCTCTCAGCGACCTTGCCGCTCTACCTTAATGCCCTTGAGGGAAAAGGCACGCATCTGATCACCGTAAACGATTACCTCGCTCGCCGAGACGGACGCTGGATGGGCGCAATTTATCACTTTTTGGGGCTAAGCGTTGGGGTTTTGCAGGCGATTACCGCAGTAGAAGGCAGCCCACGGGCATTTATTTATGACCCCAATGAGCACTCACTCAACGAGGATCAAAATCTCTTGCGCCAGACTTCCCGTCAGCAGGCTTACCTGGCTGACATCACCTACGGGACGAACAGCGAGTTCGGCTTCGATTACCTTCGTGACAATATCTCCATGCAGTGGAATCATCGCGTTCAACGCGGTCACAATTACGCCATCATTGACGAGGTTGACAATATTCTCATCGATGAAGCCCGCACCCCGCTGATCATTTCGGGTCCGGCACACGAAGATTCTGAAAACTACATTCGCATGGCACAAATCGTCAAAGCCCTCAACCCTGAGGACTATGAGATCGGCGAAAAAGAGAAAATGATTTCCCTGACAGAAGTCGGTTTGGCACATGTGGAAGACATGCTCGGCATGGAACTTTCTGATCCGGAGAGACCGGAAGATGTGACCCCTGAACAAGCCCGCCTGATGGGATTTTTGGAGCAGGCACTGCGTGCTCAATATCTCTTCCACCGAAATAAGGAATATATCGTGCAGGGCGGCGAAGTTGTCATCGTGGATGAATTTACCGGTCGTATGATGCCGGGCAGAAGATGGTCAGATGGTTTGCACCAGGCTGTTGAGGCAAAAGAAGGCGTCAAGGTCCAGGCAGAGAATATCACTCATGCCACCATCACGATCCAGAATTACTTCCGCATGTATGACAAACTAGCGGGTATGACTGGTACAGCCTTGACCGAAAAGGAAGAGTTCTATCGAATTTACGGTCTGGATGTTCTGGCGATCCCATCCAATCTGGAATACAAAGCAGAGCGGGGCGATGCCGGCTTGAAAGCCGAAGAGACCAAAGATCCAGAGGGTTATAAATATACTTACTACTACGAAGATAACGATAGCACCCAGTCTCCTCTTTTTTACAAACGCAAAGACTATCCGGATGTGATTTACAGGACCACAGAAGGCAAACTGCGCGCGATCATCCTGGAAATCGTTCGTTTCCACGTGATCGGCAGACCGCAACTGGTGGGTACCACGTCTGTAGAAAGCTCTGAACGGCTTTCAGAACGACTGGCTCCGGAACAAATTCGGCGCTTGCTGCAGGTGAGCCTGATCAAAAACGCCTGGCTGAAGGCAAAAGGCGCAAAAGTGGAAGATTACCTGGACGCGCCAGAACTGGCAGCCCTAAACGAGCCGTTGGATCAATTGCGCATGGCTGAGTTGCGTCGGTTGGGACGCGATTACGGCTTGACCAGCATGGATCTAAGTGATGAGAGCAACAAGCAAGTATTGCTTGACAGTCTTTATCTTGAAGAAAAAGATTGGGCGAGACTCCAACCGCTATTTGATGGCGGCGTGCCTCACAAAGTCTTAAATGCCCGCAAACACACCGAAGAATCCCTGATCATCGCTGGTGCCGGCGCTTTTGGTGCGGTGACCATTGCCACAAACATGGCTGGTCGAGGGGTCGACATTAAACTGGGTGGGGAGCTGGACGAAGCGCTGCTCTCTAAGGTCAATCGGGTTTTAGCCAAATACAGTAAGGAAGACCCTTACAACATGACCATGCCCGAACGCCTGGAGGCAGTGAAAAACTTGCAGGTCGAATTTGAAGAAGAGGATGAGCAAACCGCGCTCGACACCTTTGTCAACTATATGGAAGACATGGCAAAGGTGCGCGAACTGGGCGGCTTGCACGTGGTCGGCTCGGAAAGACACGAAGCCCGCCGGATTGATAATCAGCTGCGCGGTCGTGCCGGTCGTCAGGGTGACCCCGGTTCAAGCCGTTTTTATCTCAGCCTGGAAGATGACCTGATGCGCATGTTTGGCGGGGAGCAACTTGAAAATATGCTTTCACGCTTCAAAATCGATGAAAACATGCCCATCGAAATGAACATGATCAACAAAATGGTCGAGCAAGCGCAAACCAGGGTGGAAGGATCCAACTTTGATGTGCGCAAGCATCTACTGGAATATGACGACGTTTTGAATACCCAACGCAATCGCATTTACCAGGAACGCGACAAAATCTTCACGAAAGAAGATTTGCATGAAGACGTCTCGGAAATGCTGCAGACAGAATTGCGAACCCGGGTTGAATCGGGTTTAGCCGATGCAGAAGGTCCCTGGAAGTTGCTGGCGTACCTGGAAGAAATCCAACCCAGCATAAACACTGACTTTGGCAGCTATCCTTCTTTCACCTATCAATCGGTGATGGATAGACTGGCAGATGCAGATAGCACCGAAACGTTGAAAAACAGTATCGTCAAATTTGCAAAACAGGCAGTAGAGATTGAAAACCAGCATGTTCAGGCTGGAGCCATAGATTTGTTTGACCATTATGAACAAAATCTGAAAATCCAAATGGCAGAAGGTGAAGACACGCTCGATGCCTACCTGGAAAGCCTTGACCCACTGGACAAGCATGATTACCAAAGTGAACTGAGTACACTGCTTGGCGCTTCAATCAGGCTTGGCACAAAAGAGATTCAAACTCTGCAAGATAACCCGCGCAGCATGAAGAAACCACTGACGGAGGCTTTGCACACCAACCTGACGCTCAACGTCGCTCGCCGTCTTTTAATGACCCTGGAACGCCGCTTTGGTGAAAATTGGGCACTCAAGCCGGCTGACCTGGCTGCGCTTCCTTTTAGTGAATTGAAAGCCCAGTTAACTGAAAAAATTCAGAGCAGCCTCAACCGACGGATGGAACGTTTGTTTGGCGAGAACCGGGAAGTGGCACGGGATCTGGAAAACAACCAGGATCTGTTGGCTGAAGCCCTTGAGGACGATGATGCCCTTTTGAAAGTGCTTCAAATCTCAACCCAGGGCAAACATATCGGTTTCGATGAACGTACACACAAGCGAGAATTACGCACGCACAGCCGGCTGAATTACATTTTCGCGATCGCTGACGAAATCGGCGGACAGACCAGTGAAGCGCTCACCGAAAAGATTTTGGAACATCTGCACAATGCAGAAGAAAAATTAGCAGAAATCTTTGGCTTGAACGAGTGGAATCAGTTGCAGCTAAACGAGCTCAAATTGAACGGCTTGCCTGAGAGAACCCGCACAGAGTTGAAAAAGGAATTGGGTGAATCGCTTTGGGGGCAACTTGAGAATCAAGCTGTTGCTGAAATTGACGATGAATTAGCAGAACGAATTCAGACCGTGATGGGCAACCAAACCCAGAACCGCATCTATCGCGATTTACTACTGCGTACCATCACCGAATCCTGGGTGGAATACCTGACGAAAATGGAATCCCTGCGGGTCTCGATCAGCATGGAATCGTATGCCCAGCGAGACCCGCTGGTGCAATACAAACGGCAAGCCAGCACTATGTTCAGTGACCTGCTCAGTGAGGTTCGCCAGGGTGTGATCACGTATATGTTCCGCTATCGACCGGTAAAGCCAGCCGGTGCTGATAACGAAAACGGTCAGAGCCAGGCTAAGACTTCCGGCTCAAAAAAGAAGAAAAGAAGACGGCATTAAGAGGTTGGAATGACAAAAAAGATCCTGGTTACAAACGATGATGGCGTGACTGCCCCCGGCTTGCTGGCACTAGCCCAAGCCATTCGAAAGATGGACGAAGTGGAAGTCAGCGTTTTAGCGCCTGACCACAACTGGTCCGCTTGCGGGCATGTAAAAACTATGAGCCGACCCATGCGGGTGCACGCAGTCAAACTTGCTGATGGCAGCCAGGCCTGGAGCTCAGACGGAGCACCATCAGATTGCGTAGCGTTGGCGATGATGGGCGCTTTGGAGCTCGAATTTGACGCGGTCGTTTCCGGGATCAACCCCAATGCCAATATCGGATTGGATGTGACCTACTCTGGCACGGTCACCGCAGCGATGGAGGCTGCTATTAACGGCGTGCCTGGTTTTGCCGTATCGATTGATGCGCCAGAGTATCACCAGGGTCCATTGGACTACGAGGCAGCAGCAGAAGCAGCTGTCAGAGTGATCACAAAACTGCTCGCGTTGTGGGATGGGCAAAAACCAGCACCGATTTGGAACATCAACGTGCCTTATCGCCCTCAGGGTGATTATGAAGGTGTCCTGCTTACCCGGCAGGGTGTCCGCCTGTACCAGGATGCCCTGGAGAAACGCCTCGATCCCCGTGGAGTCCCCTATTATTGGATCGGAGGGGATGCTCCAACTGGTTTGGTTGAAGATGGTACAGATTTTGGCGCGATCAAAAAAGGCTATATCTCTGTCACACCCTTACAGATGGACATGACCGATACAGTGAGATTGGAAAAATTGAATTCAATCAAGTTGTAAACGGGGCAAGTGTGTTTTATGCTTGAATTCTGTCAATCTGATCCAAGATCTCTCAATTAGAGTATTTCATTATTGGGGGCTGCCAAATCTGGAACTTCAAACCTTGATTTTTACCACTGTTCCCGTGTATAATGGAAAATTGCGCGTATAAATGCGCAATGGTTGTTACCTGGAGAGGAGGTGAATAGCATATGACAAGTGTAACTTTGAGACCTAATGAATCGCAGGATTCCCTGCTCAAGCGCTTTCGCAAGAAGGTCGTGAAGAGTG
>CAZYIJ010000055.1:0-12519 GCA_964647425.1 uncultured Anaerolineaceae bacterium | reverse complement strand
ATGCTGGCTACTTTGAACAGTCCGTCTCCCAACAATGGTAAAATAGCTGGACTTTGCGGAAGGAACTATGCAACAAATTAGACTTGATTCTCAAGACGGTTTTTATTTAGCCGAGCCGTTGGATACCTGGCTGACAGCTGGTCAGCACGATTTTGCTATCCCAGAAGCCGGTGGTTCCAGCGCGCGGGTTTTCCTCTATAAACATGTCTCAGGCAATACCCCGTACAGTCGTAATCCGGCTTTCAAAGTCATGCGGCACGATAAAATTTCCTACGCCAAGCCGCTTTTTCTGGAGGAATACAACATTCTTGCCAATCTGCGAGGTGTAGATAACCTGACACCCATGCTCCAGGCTGGTTTTTTGAAACCAGACTCAAACACAACCTGGCCGTCCGAAATCGCCCCCTTGACAAAACAAATGGAAAAACAGGGTCAAGGTGTCAACATCAGAGGTGAGATGGCTCTCTTTGAAGTCGATGAAATTGAGGATGTTCTTGCTCAATTCGAAGAACGCATTCAGGATGGTTGGTTGCCTTTCCTCATCCTGGAACGCCGTTGGGAAGATAACCTCTACCTGCTCTGCGATGCCGGCTATACCCGCGGCAACTTCGTCCGTAATCTCAGTATGAAACAAGTGCTGGACATTTCAGTCCAGATTTGCACCCTTCTCGAAGAAGCGCACAGTCGTGGAGCCAGTTTTCTGGATCACAAATTGTTACACTACTACTGGAACGAGTTCCGTCAAAAAGTGATCATCATTGACTGGAACATCGGACATTGGCAGCCCAACAATTTCTCCCCCGAAGTTCAGCAATCGGATATGATCCAACTCAGCTCGCGCGCCTTACATCACATTTTCACCGGAAGGCAGGCTCCTGGTTCGGTCGCGGTAGGACCCAACCGACCTGAGGAAATCGCCAATGCTCCCACTCATTACAAGGCTACCTACTCTTTCGATGTTCAAAACCGTTTAAATGAGCAGGAAATCAAATTTCTCGAAAAAGCTCTCGACGGTTTTTACAAGACTCCTTCGGAGATGAAAGCTGCACTGCAGGGTTTGCAAAGCAAACGGAATTAATCCTGCACCCCTCTTGAAAGGACAACATATGGTTAGTTCATTAATTGAACAGGCAAAAAAGATTCTATCCGCAAAGGATCCCAGTGACGAGCAGCTTTCCCAGGCTGAATCCGATCTGTCAACCTATTTGGAAGCTCTGGCAACAAATCGCATATCGGATCAAGTTGAAATTGATGAACTCGAAGAGGCTAATCGTCTGCTGCGCGAGTTACGCCGTGAGCGCAGTCGACGCGCTGCTGGAAGCGTCGCTGCACAATCTGAGCCTGCCGAAGCAACCCGATCGACTAAAACCACCTCAACTGCAAACGATGACACCAAACCGGAAGTTCCAACTTCCAGTGAACCTCAAGCGGCCAGTTCTCAACCAAGCTTTGATGAGCAGGCTTCACCTTCAAAACCTGTTTTAGGTGACTTTTCAACCACCCCGCCAATCACACGCACCAATTTAGGTATGGATGACATGGGTGGAATCGATAGCGATCCCCTCAAGCGCTTCTTCCAATCCACACACGATCCGGAAGCCGAAAGAATGATGGACGAAGCCGAAGAGGCTTTTTATAAAGGCAACTACCAGGCAGCTATCCCACTCTATGAAAAAGTAATTAAGATGGAACCGGGATGGACCCGCGCCCAGGAACACCACAGTGAAGCAGAAGAATACTTGCGTTCTGGCAACATTCCCTCGGTCGCTTTGCCTCCGGAAGCCGGCAAGGCTTACGGTAAGGCGCAAAGCGCGGCGCGTGTCTTTCGATACCAGGTTGCGCTCAATTATCTCGACGAAGCCTTTGATCACTTGGAAGATGCCGGCATCAAGCGTTGGCGGGAGGGCGAAGAGCTGCGACATGACCTTGAAAACCAGATGCAGGCATTCGACGTTTACCGCGAAGGGCAAAATCTGCTGACTCAAGGTGAACTGGTGGCTGCTCTTGGTAAGATCCAGACCGCAGCCAGTGCGGTTGCTATTCCGGAATATATCGATAAGGCCGCCGAAGTGCGTGCTGACATCGCCATGCTGAACGAAGTCAGCGATCTGGTCAGCCTGAGTGGAAAAATTCCACCCTCAAAATTAGCTGACGCTAAAAGCAAACTGGAAAAAATTCGTGTGAAGTATGGTGAAATTCCCCAGCTCGGTCGCCTGCGAAACCGACTGGATATGCTCATTCCAGCAACCATTCAATCCCTGCTTGATAACACCAGGCGTTTCAAAGAAGAAGCTGCCAACGCTCCGACGGTTACTCTGGCTCGTGAGAAGATCAATGGGGCACGTGAAAACCTTGACTACCTCAGGCAGTTGGATGCCTATGACTCTCAAAGTCTCTCGTTGGAAAATGAGATCGGCACGCTGGAAACCGAGATCAGCACCAATGAAGACGCCATCCAACGGGCAGAAGCAGCTCTTGAAAATGGAAACAAGAATTTTGCATTAGACGCGCTTCGAATCAGTTCAAAAGCTCGCAAACGCTTTCCCCAGGACCCCAGAATTCTGGATCTAAAACGGGGATTCCTGCCTACCTACCTGGTTGGCGGCATCGGCGGGATTGTGATAATTATTTTACTGATCATGGGAATCAGCCTGGCTGCCAGGGGAATTTCGGATTCGGTCTACGAGCGCAATCTAGCCCGCACACCAACCGTCACCATGACCCCCACGATCACGCTTACCCCAACTGTCACCCTCACACCGACGATCACCGTAACGCCAACGCCGGATTATTCGCCCACACCGACCAATACTGTCACACCCACGCCAGTAGTATTTGTCCGTGCGATTCGGGATATCTGGGTTAGAACCGGCTGTTATGGCACCTTTAGCTCTCCAGGACGCATTCGCGAAGGCATGACCGTGGAATTAGTGTCCATGCCAGAACGACGTTTTGATGAATTTAATCGTGAATGTGTCTTGATTGAATATACTTCTGGTGATTATGCAATCATCGGATATGTATTAATCGAGGATATTACACCGGTAAATGAGTAGGCAAATGATGCGCCCTCCCACAGAAGAACGCTACCAGGAAACGCTGGATTGGATTTATAGTTGGGTCGATTTCAGTATGAAACGGCACGTCGATGACAAGCATCGTTTCTTCAAACTGGATCGAATGAACCAACTGATGGACCTTTTGGATGCACCTCAAGCAAAGTTCCCGTCGGTCCATGTTGCCGGGACAAAAGGGAAAGGTTCTACTGCTTCATTGATCGCTTCCACTCTCCAGGCCTGCGGTTACAAAGTGGGTCTTTACACTTCACCGCATTTGGAAGATTTTCGCGAACGCATCATCATCAACGGTGAAATGATCAGCGAGCATGATGTAATCGACCTTGCTGACCAAATGAGACCATTGACCGAGAAAGTGCCCGAAACCACTACTTTCGAATTGACCACAGCCATGGCATTTCTCTATTTCGCCCACGAAAAGGTTGATATCGCTGTACTTGAAGTTGGTTTAGGTGGACGCTTGGATGCTACAAATGTGGTTGATCCAGTTGTATCGGTCATTACCTCCATATCTTACGATCACATGTCCGTGCTGGGGAATACACTCACAGAAATCGCGACAGAAAAAGGCGGGATCATCAAACCGGGTCGCCCGGTCGTGATCGCTCCACAGAAACCAGAGGCTGGAGACACCCTTGTCAACTTGGCGAATGATCGAAATTCACCCTACATCAAGGTGACTGATGAATACAAGTATGCCCCACTGGATCACAATCTAAAAAACCAAAGATTTGAAATTGCATCGCGGCATATGAAAGTTCGGGGAAAGAAAATTAGCACAAACACTGCCCTCTCCTTGACGATTCCCCTGCTTGGCGCGCATCAGATAGAAAACGCGGTTACGGCTGTGGCAGCTTTGGATCAATTGCGATTACAAGGCTTTCACATCACACGTAAAGGGATTCAAGCAGGATTCAGCCAGGTGAATTGGCCTGCCAGGTTCGAAATCCTGCGGGCAAAGCCGCCTGTGGTAATCGATTCTGCCCATAACGGTGATTCGATGCAGCGATTGGTAGAAACGGTAAATGAATATTTCCCTGAATGGCCGTTCATCCTGATCTTTGGAGCATCGGCAGATAAATCCATGGGCGAGATGCTCTCGGCTATCCTTCCAAGGTGTGAATTGGTCATAACCGCCCAGTCGCTTCATCCCCGGGCAGCCACACCGGAAGAGTTGAAGGCGATCGTCGAAAAATATTTGATTCCAGTCATCGCGATCAATCCTGCAGAGGACGCATTTTCCCAGGCACTCTTTCTTGCCGGTGAATCTAAGGGTATACTCGTGACTGGCAGCATTTTCATTGCTTCCGCAGCCAGAGTAATCTGGTCACAAATGAAAAAATAGAAGGAATTAAGTGCAAGGAAGAAATCGTTTCTCAGATGAATACGAAGAGGAATACTCTCGTGATGATAGCCGCATGTTTTCTACCACCATGTTGGTAAAAAACCGTACCACAAATAAGAAAGAGACCCACTTTACTGCGCCTCTGATCATGATGTTTAACGAGCCTCTGCTGCCCCTGGCAGCCACCAGGCTTTATTCAGAAGAGGATGTCAGTGATCCGGATTTGATGCACGAAGCCCTGGAGAAACACTTCACATTGATCGCTTGCTATCCGCGTTTCGAAGAAGTCGAAGAACCCACTCAAGACAAAATATGGGAAATCGGTCTTGAGATGGCTTTCGGAAAAAAGATGGATTTTGATACCGCTTCTGTCGATTATCCTGACGATGTTTTCACAGAGGCTCGCCGACGCGTGCGGATCTTAAAAACCTATAAGCAAAAGGGGCATTATGTCGCTGATGTTGAAGTGGTTGATAACCCTGCCCGACGCACCAATGAGGTGAAAAGTGAAATTCGATCGGCGAAAGCCAGCTTTGCTCGATACGCCTCTCTGCCTTCACCTTTGGATGAAAACATCATACCCATTGTTGAAGATATCGACCACGCTGGCAGATTAGCAGACTTTATCGGTATCAACACCCTGCTCCACCCTTATCAACGCATGGAACTTCTCCAGGAAACCAACGACTTGGCGCGCTTAAAAATGGCTCACGCCAAACTGGTAGCGCAGATACGTATGCTCGAGTTGGATATGCAGGTTATCAGCCGGATCCATGATGATTTCGATAAAAACCAGCGCGACACCGTCTTAAGAGAACATATCAATCGGCTCCAAATGGAACTTAACCAGGGCAAATCCAGCGATCCTGATATCTTTAAACTTGAGAGCCTGCTGGAAGCGGCTAATTTGCCGCAAGAAGTTCATGAAACTGTGGTCAAGGAGCTTGATCGTCTGCGCTCAACCCCGCCGCTTTCTCCGGAAAACAGTATGCTTTCGAATTATCTGCACTGTTTACTCGATCTGCCGTGGTCAAAAGCTACCGAAGATGACCTTGATGTCAGCAAAGCCCGTGAAACACTTGATAAGAATCACTATGGTTTGAAAAAAGCCAAAGATCGCATCATCGAATTCCTGGCTGTAAAAAGCCTGCGTCCGAAGAAGAATCGCTTGCCGATTTTGTGCTTCGTTGGTCCTCCCGGTACGGGCAAGACCTCACTGGGTCAATCGATTGCCTCAGCAATGAACCGCAAATTTGTGCGGGTGTCATTAGGCGGCGTTCACGATGAATCTGAGATCCGCGGTCACCGCCGCACTTACATCGGAGCCTTGCCCGGACGTATCCTGCAGACCATGATGAAAGCTGAAGTTGTCAATCCCCTCTTCATGTTGGACGAGATCGATAAGCTCAGCGCTGATTTTCACGGTGACCCTTCAGCAGCACTGCTTGAAGTACTTGATCCTGAACAAAATCATGCCTTTTCGGATCACTACCTTGAAGTGCCCTATGACCTCTCGAAGGTATTTTTCGTCACTACCGCAAATACTGTCGCCAGTATTCCACCAGCTCTGCTTGATCGCATGGAATTAATTGAATTTCCCGGGTACATTGAGGAAGACAAGATTATCATCGCACGCCAATTCCTGATCCCGGAACAGATGCTTGAGAACGGACTGGATGAAGACCCAATCGAATTCAGCGACGAGGCACTGCGGCTCATTATCGGCGGCTATACCTATGAAGCCGGCGTTCGCAACCTGGAACGTGAGATCGGAACCGTGTTGCGCAAAATTGCCACAAAAAAATCTGAAGGCAAAGAATATCCGACGGTTGTCACCGCGGAATTGGTGCAACAATTGCTCGGTCCTGTCGAATTTTTCCCCATGTCTGGTGAAGCAAAAGATGAGATCGGGGTCGCAACTGCCATCGCCTGGACAGAAAACGGTGGTGAAATTATGCCCATCGAAGTGCTGGTTGTTGCTGGCAAGGGAAATCTCCAAATAACGGGTCAAATCGGCGAGGTTATGCAGGAATCAGCCCAGGCTGCCTTGAGTTATCTGAAATCACGGCAGAAAGTTTTCGAAATCCCTGAAGATTTCTTTGAAGAAACCGACATTCACATTCATGTCCCTGAAGGCGCCATCCCGAAAGATGGTCCCAGTGCCGGGATAACCCTGGCAACTGCCCTGATTTCAGCCGCCCTTGGGGTGCCGGTCAGGCATGAAGTGGCCATGACGGGTGAGATCACCTTACGTGGCAGGGTAATCCAGATTGGTGGTGTAAGGGAGAAAGTTTTGGCAGCGCATCGTTCAGGTCTCAAGACTGTTATTCTGCCAGTCAAGAACGAGAAAGATTTGATAGATGTTCCAGAGGCAGTCTTAAAGGAACTGAATATCATTTTTGTTGATCACATGGACCAGGTTACAAAAGCTTCAATTGTCGGTGAGTTGAAATATGCCAATGGCATTTATCCAATCAAACGCAAGCCCACCCGCCGCCCTCAAGTAAAGGATTCACACACCAAATCTGACTGTGATTGACGTTATTTACATTAGGTTTTTATCTATGGTAGCCGGATTCTGCGATTGAATCCAGCTTTCGCTTTTCGTAGGCCAAGACGAATGCACGTAAGGTATTGCTTTACCAAGCTGCGTGTTTGAATGCTGGCTTCAATCCGGCATCTTAAAATAAGATTGCCGCGTCGCTTTGCTCCTCACAAAGACGGAATTGATCAACCTTTCTTTAAGTCAAAAAAGCCGTGAAAACGGCTTTTTTGTCAGTTTTACACTTCTTATTCTTCGTTTTGAGGTTTGAGGGCATTGATTCCGTTTTCAACCTGAGCTAAAATCCGCTTGAGCTCACGCTCCAGCCCCACCAGCGTTTCAGAAACATAACGATCAGCATCGTGTTGCGCTTGTTCTGCGTCAAGTTGGGCCTGGTGAGTGATGTCTTCAGCCTTGGTCTGAGCTGATTGGTAAATATCAGATTTCTCAACCATACGCTCACTTTTTTCACGTGCAATTGAAACCGTCCGGTTGGCTTCTTCCTGCGCTTGGGCAAGAATGCGGTCCTTTTGCGATATGATTTGTTGCGCTTTTTTGATCTCTTCGGGAATGGATATTCTCATCTGATCAATGATATCCATGAAAGCATTCTCATCGACCACAACATTACGAGACAAGGGAATCGGTTTGCTGTTATTGAACAGCTCTTCCAGTCGGTCTACCAGATGCAAAATGTCCATAGAATCCTCCGAAAATTGCTTGGTGTTTAATAGTCTATTACTATTATAACCTTAATAAATCTGTAAATGATTGCACAATCAGTTTCATTGCCATGTAGCTGTATTTAACTTCGTTCTTTATATTTCTTCAACAAGGCGTCATTTACATGAGGCGGTACCATGCTCGAAACATCTCCACCTAACGAAGCTATTTCTTTTACTGTAGAAGATGATAAGAACGTGTTTTCCTCATTTGTAATCATGGCGATGGTATCTATTTCATCATCAAGACGCCTATTTGCCAATGCCATCCGGAATTCAAACTCGAAATCAGAAAAAACTCGCAGCCCTCTCAGAATCGCATTTGCTCCAATTTGTTTCGCAAAAGCCACTGTCAGACCAGAGTAACCAACCACCTGTATCCCTTTCAGATCCTTAACCGCCTCTCTGGCTAACGCCATCCTTGTCTCTGGATCGAAAAGCAGCGATTTGATCGGCTTGTCATATACGGCAATGACCACCAGGTCAAACATCTTTGCTGCTCGTTTGGCAATATCCAGATGCCCGTAATGAAAAGGGTCAAAAGTACCGGGAAAGAGCACTTTACTCATGGTTAACTCACATCTCCTGCGCCGTCAGATTGCGGCCAAAAGGCAGCGACGGCATCTTTCAAATCCTGGTTTTCTTCCAGGTTCAACTCCGGGTCTTCGCCTAACAGCCTGGTGGCAATTTCACGTGTCAGTTTGATCAAGGCAGTATCTGCCAGGCTGGCCATTTTCAGGTCAACCGCACCTGCTTGCCTGGTTCCAAGGAAGTCTCCAGGTCCGCGTTCTTCCAAATCGACTTCAGCCAGTTTGAAACCGTCATTTGTCTCGGTCATCACCTGCAAGCGACGATTCTCTACTGCATTTTCGTTGTCCGGGATCAAGAAACAATAGGACTGCACATCGCCCCTGCCTACCCTTCCTCTGAATTGATGCAGTTGGGATAAGCCAAAATGGTTCGCCCCTTCAATCACCATTATGGTGGCATTGGGGATATCTACACCAACTTCAACAACTGATGTCGATACCAAAATGTCATATTCTTTGGCTCTGAAAGCAAGCATGACCGCATCTTTCTCAGAGGGTTTTAAGCGACCATGCACCAAGCCTACTTTTAGATCAGGGAAAATTTCTTCCTGCAATCTTAATTGCTCGTCGACAGCGGCTTTAACTTCATCATTATCGCCAGACTCAACTAAAGGATAGATGATAAATGCCTGGTATCCTTTTTGAACTTGTTTGCGAATGGTCTGGTAGACTCGTTCGCGTTCGGTTGGGTAGGCAATCACTGTCGTTACAGGCAACCTGCCTGCCGGCATCTCGTCCATAATACTCACATCCAGATCGCCGAAAATTGTAAACTGCAGTGAGCGCGGGATGGGCGTGGCTGTCATTACTAAAAGATGAGGGTTATCGCCTTTATTTCGTAAAGCTGCTCTCTGTGAGACACCAAAGCGGTGCTGTTCATCGACTACAACCATCTGCAGGTTCTGGAATGTGACCGGGTCTTCAATTAAGGCATGTGTTCCTATCAGAAGCTTGACGAAACCGGATTCCAAGCCTTCAAAGATCTCTGTCCGTTCTGCTTGCCTGGTATCTCCGGTAAGCAAGCGCACCTGCCCCTCCTCCAGAAACGCCGGGTGGTCATCTGAGCCAATCGTCAGTAATTTCTGAATGGTCTGATAATGCTGTTCTGCCAGGATGCCGGTAGGTGCCATCAGGGCTGCCTGGGCTCCCGATTCAATCACCATAGCCATACCCAAAACCGCAATGATGGTCTTACCTGAACCAACATCGCCTTGCAGCAAACGGTTCATTGGATGGTCTTTAGCAATATCAGCTCGGATTTCATCCAACGATCTTATTTGGGCGTTCGTAAGTTCATAGGGCAAGGCAGCCACTCGCTCAGCAACCCACTCATCTGATACCGTATAGGGATGCCCGACAAGTTGTTGCCACTGTTGCTTTTGCTGTAAAACCCCTACTTGTAGCAAGAAAAGCTCATCAAAGGCAAAACGTCGTTGAGCAGCCTTTAACCTTTCCATGTTTTCAGGAAAATGAACTTGCAGAAGCGCGTCTCTGGTTACCAAAAGTTGCGCTTCTTCGCGCACGTCATCCGGCAAAAAATCGTTGACCCTGGGTGCCCAATATCGCACTGTATTGAATTGCGTTCGCCTCAACCAGCGCTGCGTGATTTTGGCAGTCAAAGGATAAACCGGCACGATTCGGTTTGTATGCAGCTGCTGCTTGTCAATTGATTCATAATCGGGATACCAAATCACCGGTCTGCCTAAATATGTGTCAATCTTGCCCGAAACAGAAATGAACAGGTCTTTTTTGAGATAGCGTGTGTGCCAGTCCTGGTTCATCCAAAGTAATCGAAGAGAGCCGGTAGTATCAGAAACTACAGCCTCGACCAGGCGTTTGCCTTTTTTGGTCTTGAAGGCGTCAATACTTACGACGCGGGCTAAAATCGTGACTTCTTCGCCATACTGAAGCTGATTAATCGTCTTCAGCTTGGAATAATCATCGTATCTGCGGGGAAATAGGTAGAGCAAATCCTTGATTTTGTGAACACCCAGCTTGACCAGATGAGCGCCCTGTTTGTCACCCACCCCTCGGATGACACTGACCGGTGCCTCCAGTCCATGCGATTCATCATCCATCGGTTTACTCGCAATTTCACGAAGTCGGGTGTTGACTTTTGAGCGAACAATCTGTTCATCCGCCAAGGGTTCCGGTGTTTTCGGTTTGGTCCAGTTTTTGCTATTTTCTGTTGCAGGCTTAACTGACCTTTGGCTGGAAGTAGTTGGCGTATCAATTTGATCGTATTCCGGCAAGGAATGTATGTTGGGTATGGAGAGCAGGTCGCCAATTTCAAGTAGAGTCCAGCGACGATTTTCAGGTTCAATATCGGGATATTGGCTGAATAACGATCTGATCACTGGGATCATGCTTTCAGACACGCCGTGTTCGCGGGCTTCTGATGGCCAGGTTTTACCAAGCGCTTGCATTCCGCCCATTACGGCTTTGTTTTCGTAACCCTGGTTTGCTTCTAATTGGAAAATTTTGTAATATTTTTCTAGTAAATTTTTCATTTTGCTTCACACTTATCAAGCTTAATCATAACCGATACAGCTGTGAATTTGAGAGGATGATGAAATCAGTTCATGTCCTCTCCTATCTTCTCGACAAGAGGGTTTAACAGTTGAAAGATCCTTATTTTAAATAAAAAGACCCTTCGCGCTGCTCAGGGTGACACACTACTACAGAGAATGATGCCTTGGTTTGCTAAAATGTAATTCGATGGAATAAATGCCATCAAAAAGACCACGCAATTCTGTCTCAATCAGGTTTTTGTCAATCAATTCTGGATAAGCACATCCGGCAAGGTTGAATAGGACAAAATGCTTTGCCTGGTTTGGGATGCCTTTCTGCCCACCCATGGGATGTTTCAGAAAACGCAAAATCGAATCCAAATCAACCGCTTGCCCGGATTCTAACCCGGTCAGTTCAGAAAAAATCTGGCTGCGGAATACATTCTCTTCATTCAGTGGTTTCATCAGCCCTGCCAGCCCAACAACGGTTATAACAAGGTCAGTAAAAGCAGGAATAACTGGTTCCCAGGCTTCTGGTGCTTTCAAGGGTCGTCTTTTTGAACCATCTGCCTCGATGATTAGGGGGATTTGGCTTGCCTTGCAAAACTGATTTAGTACAAGCAATTGTTCTTCAGCCAGACCTGAAAGTTTGTCGATGCCTTCAGCTTCTAATGGAATGCCTGTCAATAAGATAGCGTTCCCATTTTCAGGAAATTCCGGCAGCACCATATCCCCTTCTTGCAAGACAATGTGCCGATCGAACAAATGCGCTTCTTCTGCTGCCAGTTTCGTGGAGGTTGTGCAAACGATAGGTGCTGGCAGATGATATGCTAGGTAACTCATCAGGCTGGTCTTCCCCCCTGCGCCTACCAGAGCAATCGTAATTCCCTTGTTCGATTCCAACAGCTGTCTTAAGTCCAGTAGAATTTCATCTTTCATTGCAAGCTTTCAACAACTTTCAGGACGCTTTCCCCAATAACCAAAGCTTTGTCAGAAATCGAGGTCGCCAGTGTTAAGTCTTTGCGCGGGTCGACATCACCAATTTTGAAGTGCTCTCTGACCCTCAACCCATCCCGCAGCATTCCGCGGACAAGCCCATCAAAAGGCGCAACCACCGCTGTTCCCCCAACTTCCGCCAGCAACTGCCCTTTTTCGACAAGCTCGCCGATTTCAACCAAAGTTCGAATTATGCCTTCGCAGGGGGAATATAAAACTCGCTCAATTCCCCAGCCATCAACTGTTCCCGGAATTCCCGTATCCTGTTCGGCTGAACCTTGCCGAATAATCCTTCCAAGATTCTCGCCCCGGTTGGTCTCGATCACGACATCACAATTCTCGCCGGCAACAAACCCCGGTCCAAGTCCAATGATCGGTAATTTTGCGGGGTTTGTGATGGCATTGAACCGCTTGATCATCCTCGCGTCAACCACGGCTGAAAAATCGAATCTTTCCAGCAGGCTGGCGTCTGGGTCAACCATCACTGGGATTTTCCCAACCGACAAGGCACTTGTGATCTCATCATCATTCTTGGCTAATACAGAGTGAATTTCCTCCACTTGTTGCTGACCGTCCCAAACTGCTTCAGCAAAAGCAACCTTTCGCCGCACAACTCTGGGCTCTGGCAATTCAGTGATGATCACCTGCCAGCCATTTCTATGCAAGACAGCTGCAGCGCCGCTTGCCAAATCACCACCACCACGTATCAGGATCAACTTCCGATTTTTAGTCATCAT
>CAZYIJ010000054.1:0-12711 GCA_964647425.1 uncultured Anaerolineaceae bacterium | reverse complement strand
TAGGACATTTCTATTTTGCTACTTTAGGACATTATCATGTTGCTCTTACACAAATGTTTTTCCGCTTGCACACTCGAGGAAAAATGTTATAATTTATACATCACAGATAATAAACCTATCGTTCTGGGGTATTCTCATCCACCCCCTCACCTTTAATTCTATGGACAATTACAAACACACAGATTTTAATCATGCGAGCCATAATTGCACTACAGAGTCAGGTATTACTTTTGGATGGGGATAGAAAGAGACTAAATTATGGAAATTGTTGAACTCGAAAAACAAACCACAAAACAACTTCAAAAAATGGCTAAAGACCTAAATATCGAAAATTTCAAGCGGCTCAAAAGAGACGGTTTGGTCGTAAAAATCGCCCAAAGCCTGGCTGATGCTGAAGGGCTTGAAATGAGCGGTGGGGTCCTGGAAGTCATGAATGAGGGTATCGGCTTTTTGCGCAGCAATTATCGCATTGGTCCGGATGACGTTTATGTTTCACAGGCACAGTTGCGCCGCTATGAATTACGCTCGGGCGACCTGGTGATTGGTCATGTAAGACCTCCACGTGAGTCTGAACGACATCATGGTTTGCTCAAAGTGGAATCGGTAAATGGGCTTACCCCAGACGAAGCCCGAAAGAGACTAAAGTTTGAGTCGCTTACACCCATTTTTCCTAACGAAATACTGGATCTTGAATATGATCCGATGAACCTCTCTACCAGAATGATCAACCTGGTCGCTCCAATCGGTGCCGGTCAACGAGCGATGATCGTTTCACCTCCCAAGGCAGGTAAAACCAACATCCTCAAGGATATTGCAAACGCGATCAGCGCCAACCACCCAGAAGTTCGCCAAATCATGTCGCTGATTGGTGAACGCCCTGAAGAAGTGACTGATATGGATCGCTCGGTTGATGCTGAAGTGATAGCCAGCACCTTCGATGAACCTGTGCAGGCACATGTGCGCATGGCAGAAGTTTCGCTCGAGAGAGCCAAAAGACTGGTTGAAAACGGGCTTAACGTCGTGATCCTGATGGATTCGTTGACTCGCCTGGCACGAGCTTACAACATGGTTGTAAACCCCTCTGGTCGCACCTTAAGCGGCGGCATGGACCCCTCGGCACTCTACCCACCCAAACGATTCTTCGGTGCTGCTCGAAACCTGGAAGATGGCGGCAGTCTGACCATCGTGGCGACAGCACTGGTTGATACTGGTTCAAGGTTGGACGATGTGGTCTATGAAGAATTCAAGGGAACCGGCAACATGGAGATGATTCTTTCCCGTCGCTTGCAGGAAAGACGAATTTTCCCTGCCATTGACATTGAAAAATCGTCAACTCGTCGTGAAGACCTTCTCCAAAGCCCAGAGACCCTGCAACGTGTTTGGCTGATGCGCCGGATGTACCTGCAAATGGTTGCCAATCCTCCCCAGGGAGCTGGTATGGATACATCAATTGCAACAGAAGCCATCTTGCAAAAAATGGAAAAAACAAAGACAAATATAGAATTTCTGGAAACTCTGGCAGATATGTAGTATATATTGGTCAGAGGAATAACCAATGTCCGAACAAAATGAACAAACTAAAATTGCCAACCGCGAGTTGGTTGTGATGACTGCCAGTTGGGTTACAGCTATTATGCTCAGCCTGGGTTTGTTGACGATGCTCTTTTGGCAGCCAAGAATTGCCAAGTCGATGGAGCTTTATAACCAACCCCAACAAGTTGCTACGATTGAGTACAGCGTTGAAGGGGCTGAAGCCAATCTGCCCGCGTTTGTAGAAAGTAATTCCAATGATGAATTGATTCGCGACCAGAACCTGTATACAGAGGGACAGGCGAATACGCGCCTGGAAATGATCTATCATACCGTCGTGAGTGGCGATTCCATTTGGGCATTAGCAGAAACCTACAATGTCGAGATCGAATCGATCCTTTTTGCCAACTACGATATCTTGCAGGACAAATCTGACAACCTGATGGTTGGGCAAGTGATCGCGATCCCCCCTGTGGATGGAATTTATCACACCTGGCGCAGTAAAGACACATTGAGTTCGGTAGCATCCCGTTATGGGGCAACCATTCAGGATATTTTGCTCTTCATAGGCAATAATCTTGACCTTTCAAACCCACAAATTGACCCGGGCACAAAAGTGATGGTTCCGGGAGGACGGCGGGAGTTGGTGCCGATCAGCTATGCCGCCGTAACGCGAGACGCTGAAGGGCGTTTGGTGAGCGGTTGGGATGGACCGGGAGCTTGTATCATTGACTCAGTGGGTATTTATGGAAACGGCTTCTTTATTTGGCCTTCTGCTGTGCATTATCTGACTGGAAACGATTTTGGACCCGGGCATAATGGAATCGATCTTGGGGCAGGATCTGGTTCACAGCTTTTTGCTGCAGACAGCGGAACGGTGGTGTATGCGGGATGGATGAACGGCGGATATGGCAATTTTGTGGTTATAGACCATGGAAACGGCTATACAACTCTTTATGAGCACCTCGATAAAATACATGTGAGTTGCGGAGAGAACGTGTTTCAGGGCAGCGTGATTGGTCTGGCTGGGAATACCGGTAATTCCACAGGACCCCATCTCCATTTTGAGATCCGCTATGCCAATATGCCCGTTAATCCCTGGGATTACCTGCCGTAGCGATGGTATAATTTGCTGTCTTGCCCCAGTAGCTCAATGGACAGAGCGAGGCACTCCTAACGCCTAGGTTGGGGGTTCGATTCCCTCCTGGGGTACAAAAAACCACCGAATGGTGGTTTTTATGTTTAAGGGGTTGGGGGAGACCTACGGTCGGGTTGTGTGCTCGGAGGTAGGGGGAGACCTGCGGTCAGTTCGCGTGCTCGGTCAGGAGACCGGCACGATCATGAAGGAGAGCGGCGCGATCATGTGGGAGACCGGCACGATCATGTGGGAGACCTGCGGTCGGGTTGCGTGCTCGGTCAGGAGACCGGCAAGATCATGAGGGAGACCGGCACGATCGTAAGGGAGACTGGCACGATCATGAGGGAGACCTGCACGATCATGTGGGATACAGGTACGATCTAAGTGTGGTTAAAAGGGGAGATCGTCGTTCTCGTCGAAATCTTCGTTCTCTTCATCTTCTTGATCAGAGAGTTCCTTGCGCACCCATAAAAGAAGCATGTCTCCTTCTTCTACTGTCACTGCTCGGGCTGCAATGATTGGATCTTCTTGTTTCAAACCGATGCGATCTTTGTATTCAAGATACATAATTTGCTTTTCAGCCCAGGCGGACTGGCAGCGGTCTAGCAACTTTTGGGCGTCAAAAGTGCGCAGGTGAGTAAAAGCGGTGTCAAAGAGAAAAGGACCTTCCAAAATCCCATTGACCCAATTCAATGAGCCATCATTGAAGTTGAAATCAGAAATTGTCTGGAATTCAGGGGTAGGACCTTCGATAATTGTAATTTTATTGTTCATGTCAGCACGAATGATACCATAATCGACTCTTTAAAAAAGGTTTCCTTTACTGCCGTTTTGAGGATTATTTTCTCAAATCGAAAAGACCCACCAAAGGTGGGTCTTCGAGTAAAGTAGGCTTAGTTTCTTAGTTGGCGGTTGAGTTCCAGAACCAGTTGTAAGCGTACCAACCACCGGTCTTGGCTTGGGTGCGGATAGCGATTCGTACCTCACCGACTAATTCGGCTGGGATGTTGAAAGTAGCTACTAAATCACCACCGGCACCGCTGTTAAATTCAGCTACCTCAATACCACCTATGCCTTGCGTCCACATCTTGCCCATCAATACCGTGAAATCTGTATCGGCGGGGAAGTTGATGCCGCTGATAGTAACTGTCGTGTCTTTCACAACTGCAGCGATGCTGAAGCTTGGATATTTGACCACAGGCGGTACTGGAGGTTCCGGAGTGGGTTCGACAGTAGCAGTATTGTTGTAGAACCAGTTGTAGGCGTACCAACCACCGGTTTTGGCATCCAGGCGGATAGCAACGATCTTTTCTTCCGCCAGATCAGCTGGGATCGGGAAAGTTGCTTCAAATGCACCAGTGTCACTGGAAGTCACTTCAGCAGCTACGATCCCGCCAATAGCCAGTGTTCCATATTTGCCCATGCGAACAACAAACTCATGACTTTTGGGGAAGTCTTTAGCTGAAATTGTGACAGTCTTGCCAGCGTCAACCGCTTTGATGCTAAAGAATGGATACGCTGTTACAGGAGGTTGGACAGGCACTGGGGCTTCTCCACCTGGCCAGGTGCCGTTTTCCGCATCGTTCCAGAACCAGTTGTAATAATAGTAACCACCGGTCAGGCTCTCGATTCGGATGGAGATCATGGCACGACCCTGAAGGGCAGCCGGAATATCGACTGTTACCTGGAAGGAACCACCATCTGCGGAGTCAAATTGGGCAACTTCAATGCCATTTTCACCCCTTGTGTTGTATTCACCCAAGAGGACTTTGAAGTCGTAGTCCTTGGGCATGTCTTTTGTTAAGATTGTGACTGTATCGTCAGTTTTAACATCTGATATGGTGAAACTTGGGTAAGCGGCTTGAACTTCACTAACACCGAAAAATGCCGGAAGAAGTAAAGTTATCGCCATAAGTAAAGCAAATAGTTTTTTAGTTTTCATTACCACTCCTTTCATTGTGATTGGGTAATATATCTTGTTTAACTATGACGCAAAACAATCCCGATAAGTTCCAACAATAATTGGGATTATACAACTTTGGTATTTGAGAATTCCAATAGAACCTTCTACCTGAGTAAAAATTGCGCATAGCCATTGAAAAACAACCGGTTAAGGTTGAGATTTAGATAAAAGATGATGGGGCAGGATATTAGGTTGCGACCAAAAATGTTAAACAAGGTGGCATTTGACATTTTTCAATGAAAATTTTGTTAGAAAAGTTCGAATTATAATCAAGCGAATGAACGCTAAAACTAAAAAAATAATAATGATCGTGTTGGCAATCTCTTTGCTGGTTGTTGTAATCCTTAGTCTTCTGTTTGCTGAAAAAGTCAGTGCCTACATCCGCACCTGGGTGAGCGGACGCAACAAAGCTGTCATGGATTTCATTCGTCACCCACAAGAGCATCGTGATTGGGAGATGGAAGCACTGTCCCGCTGTGGAGAGGCACCCTTCGTGCTACCAACCCGGGGATATATTGGCTACCTTTACAAAGACTCTTTCACACCGATGAAATTACATACAGGATTGGATATTTTTGGTGGAGAGCAGGTCGGGCAGACACCAATCTATGCTCCTTTTGACGGCTACCTTACCAGGGAGAGTGAATGGAAATCGAGCCTGATCTTGCGTATTCCTGAGGACCCTCTTGATCCCGAACAACAAATTTGGATATATATGACCCACCTGGCTGATTCTAAAGGCAATTCGCTGATTGAAAGTGCATTTCCACCCGGGACACAAG
Organism: uncultured Anaerolineaceae bacterium; assembly: GCA_964647425.1. Taxonomy (GTDB): domain Bacteria; phylum Chloroflexota; class Anaerolineae; order Anaerolineales; family Anaerolineaceae; genus Mesolinea. The sequence goes on along the minus strand of CAZYIJ010000054.1, from coordinate 7,298 downwards.
AGGTGGCAGTATCGCAAGGTGATCTGCTTGGTTACCAGGGTAATTATTCTGGGTATGTCGGCTCGCCCACTGGCATTCATCTGCACATTTCGATTGTAAAAGATGATGGCAATGGTAACTATCTAAATGAACTTTACATCCAGAACACCCTGGATCCGTCACCTTATTTCGGTATGGCTCTGAATGCTGCCAACACCAAGGAATCAAGACCAACTTGCATACCCCAGCAATAGGTGGATAATTTCCCGAGCCTTGACTATAATTCCAAATTCGGAGGTGAGCGATGAAGCAAATTGCGCCAGATGTAACAATTGAACAAAACTCTCTCGGTTTGTATGCCGGCATTGTTCAAACTGAGACAAGTATGGTCCTGATTGATTCTCCACTTAAACCGGTGGATGGTGGCTTTTGGAAGACAACGGTAGAACAAAATGAATGTAGTGAAAATTGCTACATGATCGTTCTGGACACCAATTACGACCGCTTGCTAAGCATCAAAGGATGTGATTGCGTCCTCGTTTCGCATGCCGACGCGATTTCACCGATCCGCTTGCGTACCCCGAAAGTGAGTGAAGATTCACAACAGCCTTCAGAAAATTCTGAATCGGTGGTGAGTGGAAACCGGATGCTGCCACCAGAAATTATTTTTGATACTGAACTTAGCCTTCATGTTGATAGCCTGCAAGTAAACCTTGAGCACCACCCGGGTTCGAACCATGCAGGAATCTGGGTAATCATCCCGGAGCGTGAAATTGTTTTTGTAGGGGACACTGTTGTTGTTGATCAGCCGCCTTTCCTGGCATACGCCAATCTGAAAGCTTGGGAAGAAGATCTCAACCTGCTCTTGTCTGATCAGTTTAGTGATTACCAGATTGTTTCTTCAAGAAGCGGGGTAGTTGATAGAGATCAAATTAAAACGATGAGCAAGCATATCGCAATGATCCGCAACATTTTTGAGACTTTAATGGAGAGCAAGGTACCGATTGAGCAGTGGTACGACAGAATTCCGCAAATTATATCCAAATTCAATCACGTGGATCTTTTTAATAGCGAGCTTTTTTATAACCGTCTGCATTGGGGAATCACAATGTACTACGATGCGAACTGTCGCGAGAAAGGTTAAACAATGGATGTTTGTGCAGGATATGAACCTTTGGTTGAATTGACCAGAGGTGGAATTATTGAGAGCATTCACCTTGGTGCTCTGACGGCGGTGGATTCGGAAGGCAATCTGCTGGCTGCGTACGGCGACCCAAACCTTGTCAGTTTCCCGCGCAGTTCGATGAAGCCCTTCCAGGCGCTACCGTTGGTAGAAAACAGTGTGTTGGAGGCCTTTGGTTTGACCGGGGAGGAATTGGCAATCATCTGCGCTTCCCACACTGGAACGGATGACCATGTTCGAGTATTAAAATCGATTCATCAAAAGGTTGGTTTGCAACTGAGCGATTTGCAATGCGGCGTCCATTGGCCAATTGACAAAGAAACAAGCTTCCAAATGCGCCAACGAGGAGAAAAACCAGATTCTTATCGTCATAATTGTTCTGGTAAACACAGCGGAATGCTCGCTCAAGCTAAATTGTTGGGGGAGAGCCTGGATGACTACCTGGCGCCGGTTCATCTGGTGCAGCAAAATATCCGCAAGGCGGTCTCCTCGATGTGCGGGATTCATCGCGATGACATGATTTTTGGTGTAGACGGTTGCACGGCGCCTGTTTACGCTATGCCCTTGCAAAGTTTTGCGTGGGCGATTGCCAGGTTGGTTGATCCTTTTGAGTTGGATAATAAACGCCAAAACGCTTGCCAAAAGATCACCACTGCCATGATGGAATTCCCCACTATGGTTTCCGGACCGGGGCAGCTTGACACGGTTTTGATGGAAGTAATGAAAGGCAAGGTGATTGCAAAGGGCGGTGCAGAAGGATACCAGCTGATCGGAATTATGCCTGGAGCAATCGCAGAAAATTCCAAAGGTATTGGCATTGCTATCAAAATCACAGATGGAGACCCTTCCCGCAGGGCTACTCAACGGATTGTGGTTGAATTATTGAAAGCCTTTGGCTTCGAAGCAGAGATGGAATCTGAGGCTTTTGCCAAATTCAATCAAAATACATTGAGAAATTTCCGGGAGATCGAGGTTGGAGAAGTTCGATTGGCAAGACCAATCCAATTTTTCTCGTGAACTATGGAATTGACCAAAGCAGACCTTGCGCGCGGGCAGAAGCTCGCTCAGGTGAGTAAAAAATTATTCGATTACTTCGGAGAACCAGACTGGCATGAACCCCTGCCAGCTGTAGATGAATTAGTCTGTACCATTCTTTCGCAAAATACCAACGATATAAACCGCGACAAAGCATATCAAGCTTTAAAGGAACGATATGGCTCCTGGGAAGAAGTACGCGATGCTGACCCGGCTGAACTGCAATATGTGATCCGGATAGCTGGGTTAGCGCAGCAAAAAGGTCCGAATATCCAGTCTGCATTGGCAGCGATAGGCGAAAAAACCAGTAAGTACGACCTTGACTGGCTCAAAGAGTTGAGCGTCGATGAAGCCAGGGACTGGTTAGTCAACCTTAAAGGTGTTGGTCCAAAGACTGCTGCAATTGTGATGGTATTTGCTTTGGATATGCCGGCTTTCCCAGTCGATACCCATATTTACCGTGTGAGCGGACGGATTGGCTTGCGACCGGAAAAGTTGAATGTGGAAAAAACACATCAATACCTGGAAGCGATAGGAAATCCAGCCGATTTTGGTCACCTGCATTTAAATCTGATCAGTCTTGGGAGACAATTTTGCCAGGCAAGAAAGCCAAAATGCGCAGATTGCCCGGTAGTAGAATTGTGTGACTATCCAGACAAGCAGTTTTAGGTTTCTTTAGACCAGTTCTCCGAGCAGAGACCACGGCCCAGTCCAGGTTATCCGGACATTCCGCAATTGACCAACCAAGTCTTCACTGCTTTCAACAAAAACCAATCGGTTGGTAGGCGTGCGCCCGCGCCAACGCTCCTTTGATTTCCCTTCAAAAAGCACTTCCTGGGTCTGACCAAGGAATCTCTGATTGATTTCGCCAACAACCTGTTTTTGCAGGTCTTCCAGCGCTCTGAAGCGCCGCATCTTTTCCTCTGCAGGCACATCGTCAGCCAGGAATTTGGCGGAATAGGTGTTTGGTCGGGGGGAGTAGCGAGCCAGATGAGCCACATCCAATTTTAAGTCTTCCAGAAGTTGATAGGTTTGCTCGAAGGCAGCGTCGCTTTCTCCGGGAAAACCAACGATTATATCTGTTCCGATCGATACACCAGGGATCCTGTCGCGAATCAGGGCGACGAGGTCGCGATAATTTTGGTTGCTATAGCCACGGCGCATCGCCAGAAGAATTTCATCATCCCCAGCCTGAACAGGCACCTCGATATGAGGCATCACTTTAGGCAGACTTGCAACCGCGTTAATCAGTTCTTTTGTCATGTACTTTGGGTGGGAGGTAAGAAAACGGATTCGTTCCAAGCCTTCGACATCTGATAATTCGGCAAGCAATTCAGGCAGGAGCGTGCCATTTTCCAAATCGAGACCGTACCGATCAACGATCTGACCGAGCAAGACTAATTCTTTAGCACCATGCTCCACCATCACCCGGGCTTCAGCCAGGATCTTTTGGGGCTCACGGCTTCGCTCCCTGCCGCGTCTGCCTGGGATCACACAATACGCACAGGCGTGGGAACATCCCAGGACAATTGGTAGGTTTTCAGAGACGGTGTGGCGGACTTCGGTGGTCACACCAAATTCGGCATCCAAAACATCGTCAACCTGTTTTCGCCAGGACTCGGAAACATCCTGGTCGATTCGATTCTCTAAAAAGCGTAAAAAGGGTTCGGGGTCGGATGGGGCAGCAAAGATGTCAACCCAAGGGTAGCGTTTTTCAATAGCAGCATTGCCTTTAATCCCAACCAGACAACCCATCAACCCGATGATTAGATCAGGATTCGAACGTTTCAGTGGTAGCAGGGAATTAAGCCGACCGAGAGCGCGGTCTTCGGCACTCTGCCTTACAACGCAAGTGTTGAGGATGATCATTCCAGCCTGAGCCGGGTCATTGGTTTCTTCAAGTCCCAAAGTGCCAAGCGCTCGGGCGAGGCGGTCGCTATCTGCGACATTCATTTGACAGCCTTCTGTCCAGATGTGATATTTCATAGGGCGGTATTATACCTGAGTTGAAACATTGGGATGCTGTACTCTCCTGTACATCTATAGTGCAATTCTTTGGTTTACGACAATTTATGATGTTATAATCTCAGCACAGAACTGGAGGTTGCAGCATGGATTTTAAAGTCACCGATTACAAGAGATGTAAAGTAGTAAAAGGGTTGGGACGGATTGACAGTGCCACTGCCCCTGATATCGAAAAAGTTCTGAATGAACTGGTCGAAGAAAGAAAGACGATCATTTTGGACATGTCTGACATTACCTTTGTTTCCAGTGCTGGCTGGTGGGCAATCATCCGCGCTTACAAGGAATTGCAGAAGGGGAACACAGGAAAAGTCGTTTTGGCAGGATTGAACGAAAATGTGCGGAGTTCAATGGACCTGATTGGGATTTTGCCCTACTTCCCGACATATGATAACCTGGTAGAAGCTATAGCTGATATATAGACAGAGATTTAGTTAATTTTTAAGCGGTCAATTTGACCGCTTATTTTGTGTTTGTTAGTTTTTTTATTCCCATTAAAGTTATAAGGCAGATTGCCGCGTTGCTGCGCTCCTCGCAAAGACGTATAAAGAGAGATTGCCGCGTCGCTGTGCTCCTCGCAAAGACGTATAGAGAGAGATTGCCGCGTCGCTGTGCTCCTCGCAAAGACGAAAAAAGAGAGATTGCCGCGTCGCTGTGCTCCTCGCAAAGACGGACAAAGAGAGATTGCCGCGTCGCTGTGCTCCTCGCAAAGATTGAAGACCCACCCCCCAATCCCCCTCCCTTCGCCAAATTAGGGCTGGAGGGGGTAAAAAACAAATAAGCCAGCTTAATTCTTCATATCAAAACTGGGAGGGATAACACGATACCCTGTTGTGTGGGCACATGGTGCACACTGAGGGGAGCGGTATGATCACAGCAACATTTTTCGTAATTATTTACTGATAAGATACTTCGCTTCGCTCAGGATGACAAGAAAAAAACAAGAAATAAATAAACCGGATTCTGAGAAAGAATCCGGCTGATGCAACTTTGTATTGATGGCGAAAACTGTGGACTACTTGATATCGATTTGGTAAGTGGCTTTCTCACGCGTGACGGGAGTTGTGCCTGAAATAACCAGGGTGACTTCTTCGGCGTCGTTTCCAATCTCGACATCCAAGACCAGTTTTTCTCCTGCAGCGAGCTGATATTGTTCAACAGCAGGTGGATTGCTGCCACGGATCAGGCTGACGGAGAAAGATTGAGGCAGTGTGTTCTGAACGCGTACGAATCCTTCAGCCAACCAACCATCTTCATCTGTTTCCAGGTCAGTAGAGTAACCAATGGCGTCCAGCTGGATATCATCGATAGCCATACCTTTGCCATTGACAGCCGCATCAGTTACATAATCAAATCGGACGGTAATGTTCTGCCCAACATATTGTGAAAGGTCGATTACCTCGTTGATCCAGCCATTGGACTGACCATTCCATCCACAACCATAGCTGTTTCCAGAAGGATTAAGGCTGGTGCAGTTCTGTGAATCCAGGATCTCCCAATTCGTTCCATCTATGGAAGCAGAAATATAGGCATAGTCATAATCTTCTTCCAGGTCATACCAGGTCTTGAATCGCAATTCTGCCTTACCATTTACCTGGCTTAAATCAAATTCACGGGTCAGGCGCATGTTGGATTCATCACCCATATTGGACCAAAAAAAGTATTCGCCCGAACTTGTGTCACTGAAAGGCAGCACGCTAACTACCTCGCTGCCAGTAAACTCCAGGGAGTAATTGCCAGGGCAGGTGAGAGTGATGTAATCGACACCGTATTGGTAGACATCTCCAGTGATTATTGCCGGGCATTCATAATAGGTTTTGGTGTTATCTATCGAGTAAGGCGAGTAGCTTGTGTAGTCGTAGCGCTGGTTTTCGATACCTGTGTCCTGGAGCATATTTGCTACAGCCCAATCAGCAAAAAATTCATTCCCGGTGTAGATCTTCCCGGTTGTTGGGTTTTGAATGTTCAATTCCGCAAAGACTGCATCCAGGCTCGCGAAACCATTTTCGTCGTGACTAACGAGTGCCTTGGTAGCATCCTCGCCAAAACGATCTAAAAAATAGACCATGAACAAGAAACTGGCACCGTAATGAGGACCGTTGTCACCAACAGCTCCGCCCCAGTCGTTTAACTGCATGTCGGTATTGCTCACGTACTCCCAGTCAAACCCGCCAGCGTCGTATTCATTGACGTGTTCAGCTAACATTGAGAAGCCTTCGTTGACCCAGGTCTCTTCGTTTTTGTCCTGGTACCAATGAATCATGTGTTGGAATTCATGTGCCATGGTGCCGTAGATGTACGAATCGTTCAGGGGTACATTGTCAGAGCTTAGCAAAAACATCTCATGGGCATTTGAAAAGGGATGGGCCTCCGGGTGGAGTTCATCAGCTGAGGAAAAGTATCCAGCCAAAGAATGACCCAGCCCTCCGGCATACAGGACGTAAAAGCGGGAGTCGCCATCCACTCCAGGGTTCCATTCCAAGCCAAAGAACTCGCGGTTGGTTGGGATGATTTCCTGGTCAAAAGTACTGGCGAGTTCATTTAAGTCGGATTCGTTAAACCTGACGCCATCCTGAATCCAAAAGTAAATATTATCTCCAACATATTGTAGCGTAGCCTTGACCTTGAAATTTTCATTGGTGTCTGTATTGGTAACCCAAAATTCTTGCTGTGCTCCGACGTCGTAAGGCGCATTTTCGTCAATCAAAACTTGTGAAACACCTGGCTTACCGCCCAGTCTGCTTACCAAGTCGATTGGGTCGTTGATTGGCACGATATTTTGACTGAGAACGTCAAGGGTTTCATGCGCCTTATCCAGCTGATCTGGCTCAAGGTTGATTGTTACAGGATCAAGCGTGACTTCAGGTGTTGGCTCGTCGATCCAGATGTCTGTGTTTGGAATTTCGGTCCATACGTCGGTTTGGTCCGAAGAGAAAATGCTTGTGGCAAGTAAAGCTCCACCTGCCGTCAGACATAAACAGCAGAAGCACAGGATTAGTGCAATTAAAACGATCGTAATGATCGGAAAAGACTTGTTGGAATTCATAATCCCTCTTACTTTCTGATAGTGTTCCTACCC
>CAZYIJ010000053.1:0-13103 GCA_964647425.1 uncultured Anaerolineaceae bacterium | reverse complement strand
CCGCTTCATTCTACGCTTGCCCTCCCCCTCCGAAACTCTCGGAGGTGGTGTGATATTGGACCCTGACCCTGGGCAGACCTACAAACGCTTCGACCAGAACAACCTGGCACGCCTCGAGAAAATGCTCTCAGGAAGCGAAAGTGAATTACTCAGTCAGATTCTCCAAAATCAAAAAGTAACCACTGTGGCAACTCTGGCGCAAAAATCCGCGCTGCCGGTTGAAGAAATCAGGCAATTAGCTACTGCAATGCTCCAGAATGGTGAAATCATTGGTTTGGGAAAACAGAAGGATATCAGCAAACTGACTTTGCTCGATCCTGAGTATTACCAATTGCTTCAACAAAAAGGCCTCGAAAGTCTGCGGGCTTTTCACAACAAATTTCCATACAAGGCTGGAATGCCCAGGGAAGAATTCAAATCTGTGCTCGCTATTTCACAACTTTTGTTCGATCAGGTTGTTGACAGAATGGCAGAAGAAGCCCTGATCCTGCAAAAAGGCAGTCTCGTTTGGGCTGCAGAACACAAAGTCGTTCTAAGTCAGGAGGATCAAGCCAGGGTCGCGCCGATTTTAGCGGAATTCCAGGCAACTCCATTCAGCCCACCAGATGTTAACCAACTCCAGCTCGAGATTGGCTCAGACCTGATTGAAGGTTTGCTTTCTTCTGAGATCTTGATCGCCGTTTCAGACCAGGTGCTATTCACACCTCAAGCCCTCACCCAAATGCATGACTGGGTCCGGGAAACAATTCTCACAATAGGGCAGCTCAGCCTGGCTGAATTTCGCGACCATTTTAAAACCAGTCGTAAATACGCAGCAGCCGTCCTGGAATACTTTGATCAGATCGGTTTTACTTATCGAAAAGGTGACGTTCGCGGTTTAAGATAGTACAATAACCTTACTACCATTCTAAAAAAGGAGAAATTAGTTATGGCATTTAAAGTAATCATCACAGACGGCTTGGAAAGTATTGGAAAAGATCTTATCAATAAGGTCGGTGAAGCCGTTGACAGAAAAGGCATCGATGCAGCCCAGTTGTTATTGGAAGTCGGTGAATATGACGGCATGATCGTTCGCGGTCGTACCAAGGTCACCCGAGAAGTTTTTGAAGCGGCGAAGAACCTCAAAGTTGTCGGTCGTGCTGGTGTTGGTGTTGACAACATCGACCTCGAGGCAGCAAAAGAGTTTGGGGTCACCGTTGTGAACTGCCCTGTTGCAACCTCTGAAGCAGTTGCTGAGCTTGCTATGGCGATGATCTTTGGTCTCTCCCGCGAGTTACCTCGCGCTGATGCAGCCATGAAAGCCGAAAATTGGGACAAGAAGAACCTGATGGGCGCAGAACTGATGGGCAAGACTCTGGGCATGATCGGGTTTGGCAACATTGGTCAGCTGGTTGCTAAATATTCTGCCTGTATGGGTATGAAAGTAGTTGTCTATAAACGAACCTGGGATCCTGAGTTTGTTCGCCAAAAGGGTTTTGAACAGGTGCATCTGGATGAACTGTTAGCCCAGTCTGATTTTATAAGCCTCAACCTTCCCCTCAACGCCGAGTCCAAGTATTTACTCAATGACGAAGCTTTTGCAAAAATGAAAGATGGCGTTTATGTTGTGGACGCCTCCCGTGGTGGTGTGATAGATCATGCAGCCTTGCTGCGAGCAATTGAATCCGGTAAAGTTGCCGGAGCCGCGATCGATGTTTTCGAAAAGGAACCTCCATTGGAATGGGACCTCGTCAAGAACCCCAAAGTTATCGCAACTCCGCATGTCGGTGGTCAAACCCTCGAAGCGCAACTCCGCGCTGCCGAAGATATCGCCTCCGAAGTTGTGAACGTTTTGGAAGGTAACCAACTTCGCTGGAAGATTGTATAAAACTCAACAAAGTATTACCAAAAGCCGGGTTCAACATTGAACCCGGCTTTTTTAATCAGTGAATTTGGGGTTGGGTTAAATTCTCTTTAAGGATTCGGGGTTGCCGTCGGATAGATGATTTCCTGCGCTGGTGTCCCCACTGGTGTTGGGGTCGGGATTGGGGTCTCACCCGAAGGGTCGTGCACGTACACATAATCGCCTAATTCAGCCCAGTTGTACAACCAGTGTGCATCCCCAGGGAACATATTAATACACCCGTGAGATTGCTTGAACCCTAATACCGCAGGCCAATAAATTCCATGAATTGCCTGTGCGTGATTGTAGTACATCGCCCAGGGAACCCCTTCCATGTAATAAAAGTCGGAGCGGTCACTTGTGTATGACCCCTGCATCTGCTCTAGTTCTTTCTTCTCGTAGATGCGATAGGTACCCGGATCAGAATATAGATCGCCGGAACCTGAGGCAATCACTGTGGCAAAGACCAACTCGTTGTTCTCGTATGCTGATAAAGTTTGATTATATAGATCGATGTTGATCCACTTTCCGCCCTCCACACCTGGAGGAGTGGTGGTATCAACCACAATCCGCCGCGATTTCAAGGATGGAATCCATTCTGTTGGTGAAACCTGGTACCACTCGTATCCTTCTGCTTCCACCATGTTATAGATCGGGAAGGACTCGTATTTGTTGTAAGTATTGCCCGTTGCTCCTGAAGAGAAGCTGGCACCATTGTAGGAGCCGGTTCCATCGATCGTAAATCCAAAATCACTTTGGGGGGAATCAAAAAACTCCAAACCCTGCCAGTTGGGAATCGAATAGAGCGGCTGAGCTTCAATCCACCCACCGCCCAGCAGACGTACAAAAGTGCTTCCACCCGCGTTAGCTTGTTCAATGAAAGCAACATAGCGGGAAAGCCCACCTGGATAAGACCGGATCACCGTGCCACCACTGGTGGCATCACTGAGACTGGCATAGACCTTGGTCTGCCCTTCGTTAATGCTGGCTATTCGGATCGGCAAAGCATTTAAAGATGGATCGGGCTTGTTCGCTGGCAGTCCAGCCAGTGGATAAGGAAAACCCTGTTCACGCAAACCGGTGATCGTTCGGGATGGACCCAACGGCAAACAATCTCCAGGGTCATTAGGATAATATCCCGGCAAACACAACGGCAAATCGTAGTACGGTCCCGCTTCAGCTCGATTTTCAGCAGCTCTGACTGACTGTGGACCCATCAGTGTGCCAAGCATAAATACAACAACAATCAAAAAAAAGTGTTTCATTTTCACATTTTCATTATAACCGCTTAGAATTTTGAGGCAAATTAACGCAAACCCTTTTTTAGAAGTGATATCGCCCTAAATGGACCCTATCCAAAGTGAATATATTCGAGGTACAATTTATTATCCAGACTTCAGGAGGTTGATAATGAAGTTTCCTTTTTATCAAGTTGATGCTTTTGCGGTCAAACCTTTCAAAGGCAATCCAGCCGCGATTATCATGATGGAAGATACCCGGGAAGACAGTTGGTTTCAAGCTGTCGCTCAAGAGATCAATCTTTCTGAAACTGCTTTTCTGCGCCCTAAGGGTCACGATTACGAATTAAGGTGGTTTACTCCCACCACAGAAGTTGACCTTTGCGGTCACGCGACCATCGCGAGCGCGCACATTCTCTATGAATTTGGTTTTTATGACCTCGATGAGATGATCCATTTTCACACTCGCAGCGGCGTCTTAATCTCCACATTCAACCGGGGTACGATCGAAATCGATATGCCGCGCCTCAAGGTGACTCCTCTGGCTGCCCCGCCGCTCCTAAAGGAGATTCTGGGGGTTGAACCAGTGGCGGTCGCCGAATCTGAAAACAGTGCTTTGGTTGCGGAACTTGCCAATGTTGACCAGGTGCGCGATTTTTCGCCGAATTGTGATTTGATTGCTCAACTCAATCACCTCGATCTTGCCTTGACCGTCTCTGGCGAAGGGACAAAGTTTGATTTTGTGTCACGCTTCTTCTCTCCCAAGACCGGCATTCCCGAAGACCTTGTAACCGGCATGGCTCATTGTGCCCTGGGACCTTATTGGGAAGCAAAGACAGGCAAGACTGAGTTTCATGCATACCAGGCTTCTGCTCGCGGCGGTGAGGTTTGGGTGCGCCTTGCGGATAACCGCGCTTACATCGGCGGCAAGGCAATCACTGTCCTCAAAGGCGAGATGCTCAAGCAGTCGTAAAATATCTTTCCGCATCCAGATTTCTTTATGTACAAAAGGGCGGGTTCACCAAACCCGCCCTTTTGCCAACAGATATCAAGCACCCATGGCGCAGTCCTTGTTATAATATGCCCATGGTGCGCCGATTTATACCTTCAGTTCATTTTGTTCTCCCTAACCCTGTTTCTCGAGCACTCATCCCCACCAAAGGAGCTTTACCTTGGAATTATTAAAACAAAAGATCCTGACCGATGGCAAGAATCTTGGCAATGGTATTCTCAAAGTTGACCGCTTCATTAATCACCAGGTCGACCCAAAGCTTATGGACGAGTGTGGAATGGAATTCGCCCGCCTTTTTGCTGAGACTACCGCGGTCAAAATCTTGACTGCTGAAATTTCGGGTATCGCGCCTGCTCTCATGACTGGCAAATATCTCAATCTGCCCGTTGTCTATGCCCGCAAGAAAAAACCTGTCACCATGCCCAGCGAGGTCTATATTACCGTTGCTCCCTCTCACACCAAGGGGAACAACATCGAACTGATCGTTTCACCAGAATATCTCGGCAAAGGTGAAAAAATCCTGATTATCGATGATTTCCTTGCTTCCGGAGCAACCATCGCCGGTCTTGTTCGCCTTGCTGAAGTTGCTGGTGCCGAAGTGGTGGGGATTGGCACCCTGATTGAAAAAACCTTTGAGGGTGGACGCGCATTGCTTTCAAAGTTGGGGGTTCCCATCCATTCTCTTGTTTCCATTTGTTCGATGGATGATGGCAGAATCGAATTTACCGATGAATTTGAGGCATAGCGAGGTGTGATGAGCGATCGGATCGTAATTCTTGACTTTGGCTCACAGTTTACCCAATTGATCGGTCGGCGCATCCGCGATATGCATGTCTATTGCGAACTCCTTCCCTGGAATGCCAGTGAGAGCGAGGCAATCACGCCAGATACCCGCGGAATCATCCTCTCTGGTGGTCCCCAATCAATCTACGCGCCAAATGCACCTTATATCCAGGATTACATTTTGAACAGTAAGTTGCCAATTCTGGGTATCTGCTACGGCATGCAAGCTCTCGCCCACCAGTCCGGCGGCAAAGTGGTTCAAAGTGAAGAACACGAATACGGTCTCACTCGCCTGAGCGTCCCTGAACCCAATCCCATGCTCCATCCCGGAAATCAGAATGTCTGGATGTCCCATGGAGATCAGGTTTCCACATTACCTGAGGGGTATATTGGCATTGCCAAGACAACCAGCACACCTTTTGCTGCCATGGCTAATTTCACGCAAAACCGTTATGGGCTCCAATTCCATCCTGAAGTTCACCATACTGAACACGGGATTGAAATGCTTGAAAACTTCATTCTGAATATTTGTGCCGCCCAACCTTCATGGACTTCAAAAAACATCATTGAGGAAAGCATCGAGCACATCCGCCAGCAAGTTGGCAGTGGTCGCGTACTCTCTGCACTTTCAGGCGGGGTCGATTCAGCCATTACTACCGCGCTGGTTCAAAGAGCCGTTGGCGATCGTGTTACTGCGGTTTTTATCGATACCGGTTTGATGCGCCAGGGTGAAGCTGAACAAATTGAAACTGCCTTTCGCCCAATTCTTGGGGAACGTTTAGTTATTGTCGACGCAGCCCAACGCTACTTTGACCGCCTGAAGAGTGTCATAGACCCCGAGGAGAAGCGCAAAATCATCGGAGAGATGTTCGTGCGTGAGTTTGAGCGAGCCGTGCATGATGTCGGCAAATTTGAGTTTCTGGCTCAGGGCACGATCTACCCGGATGTTATTGAATCCAAGGGCATCGGCGTCACCGAAGCCCATCGCATCAAAACCCACCATAACGTCGCCGGTTTACCGGAGGATATGCAGTTCAAGTTGGTGGAGCCGCTGCGTTTCCTTTTCAAAGACGAGGTACGGGCGATCGGTCTGGAGTTAGGTTTGCCCACCGAGCTCGTCTGGCGGCAGCCCTTCCCCGGTCCGGGTCTGGCAGTACGCTGCTTGGGTGAAGTCACCCCTGAACGCATCGCAACCGTCCGTCATGCCGATGCCATCCTGCGCGAAGAATTGGAAAAAGCCGACCTGTTACACGTAAGCGTGGACGAAGATGGTGTGCTCCACGGCAGTTCTCAAGCCTTTGCTGCCCTGCTTCCAGTCAAAAGCGTTGGTGTCATGGGCGACCAGCGCACCTATGCTGAGACCATCGTCCTGCGGGCAATCACCTCGGTCGATTTTATGACTGCCGATTGGGCTCGCCTGCCGCAGGACCTGCTAGCGCATATCAGCAACCGCATTGTCAATGAAGTAGTTGGCGTAAACCGGGTGGTATACGACATCAGTTCCAAACCACCAGCTACCATAGAATGGGAGTAAAGCAACATGAAATTAAACTCAATCTTAGATCAAATCGACTTAAAGAATTATGCACTTCCAGTTTTTCAGAGAGGCTATGTTTGGAATCGGGAGCAAGTTCGTCAGCTCATGAATTCGCTTTATAAAGGCTATCCGATAGGCAGCTTGTTAATATGGGTAACTCAAACTAATATTGACGAAATTAAGGAACCTGAGGGTGGATATCCAGGGATTGTATACTTGATTTTAGATGGACAACAGCGAATCACAACGCTTTACGGCATCATCCGGGGGGAAGCTCCACCTTTTTTTGAAGGAAATGATAGGGCTTTTAAGGGACTCTTCTTTAATGTTAAAGAGGAAATTTTTGAATTTTTTCAAGCCGCAAAAATGACGAACAATCCTGATTGGATCAGCGTCACTGATGTAATATCTAATGGTGCTGGAGAGTTCGTTCAACATAATATCCACCATATCGAAAATATAGATAAGTTAAACAACATTTCAAATATTAAAAACGTCGACCTACCAGTACAAGAAGTATCTGGAGAAGATAAAACTATTGATGTGGTCGTAGATATATTTAATAATGTGAACCGTGGTGGTACAAAATTGAGTAAAGGCGATTTGGCGCTGGCAAAACTATGTGCAGAATGGCCTGGTGCACGAATTGAACTCAACAATATTTTAGAATGGTTAAGCTCTCACGGTTTCACATTCTCTATGGATTGGTTGCTCAGGTGTGTAACGGTTTATATAACGGGACAACCTTACTTTACTGGGCTATCATCTGTGAGTGTGTCAAAATTTAAAGAATCATTGCCAAAAGTTCAAGACCTCATAGGTTCAATACTTGATCAAATTGGCTCTCGGTTGGGTCTTGATCATGATAGAGTCCTTTCAGGTGTTTTTGCCATACCAGTAATAATTCATCTAGTTAAATCGACAAAGGAGAACGAGAGGACAAATCAATTCTGGAACAAAATTCTTTATTGGTATATTCATACGTTCATTTGGGGCCGTTATTCAGGATCAACGGAGTCAGTCCTTGCAAAGGATTTGAATGCAATATCAAACGATTCCAATATTGAAAATCTCATCTCACTTTTACGAAAAGATCGAGGAGACTTGACAATTCGACCAGAAGATTTTGTTAGCTGGAGTACAGGTTCAAGGTTTTACCCCCTTTTGTATATGATGACTCGAGTTGGACATTCCATAGATTGGGGTACTGGTGTCGAGCTATGCAATAATTTGCTTGGAAAACTTTCAAGTCTTGAGATACATCATATTTTTCCTAAGGCACAATTATATCTGAATGGCTATGAAAAAGCCGAAGTCAATGCTTTAGCGAACTATACCTTTCTAACCAAGGACACCAATCTAGCAATCTCTAATAGAAAGCCTGAAGAGTATTTTCTTGAGGTTTTGCATAATCAACCGACTGCGCTTGCCACACATTGGATTCCTGAGGATCCAAAATTACGAGACCTGAAAAACTATAAACAATTTTTATACGAAAGAAGAATCCTTCTCTCAGATGCCGCGAATAAAATATTAAACAATCTATATCAAAGTACAGATTCTGGTGTAATGAAACAGATTGCTTCTGGTGAAACTCAGCTGGAAATCGCTGATTTTGGAACATATAGTCATGATGAAGATGACATAATCCTGGAATTGGCAAGTTGGGTTGAAAGACTTGGTTTTGATCCAGGTGAGATATATTATGAAGTTGTCGATGATTCGGGGAGTACACAAACAATTTTTGATTTAGCTTGGCCAGATGGCATCCAACCAGGTTTGAGTGAGCCTCTTGCTCTTATAATTGAATCAGATGAAGAGACATATTCCAAAGCTAGTTCGGCGGGTTACAAATTTTTTACCAATGTAGAGGACTTAAAGAAATTCATCACAGTAAACTACGTTCAAAACGGAGATTAAGGGAACTGGTAATCCGATATTGTTCAAAAAATGTAATATACGGACAAAAGTGAATATGCATTATGATTAATCAAATTAACAAACTGGAGGAAAAATGATGAAATTAGTTCTGATCAGACATGGCGAAAGCGAATGGAATAAACTCAACCTCTTCACCGGTTGGACCGATGTCGAGCTAACCGAAAGAGGGCGTGAAGAAGCAGCCAACGGCGGTCATCTTCTCAAACAGGAAGGCTTCGATTTCGATATTTGCTATACCTCTTATCTCAAACGCGCCATCCACACACTCGATCTCGTCCTTGACCAGATGGACCGCTCGTGGCTGCCTGTGATCAAATCCTGGAAGCTTAATGAGCGACATTACGGCGCGTTGCAGGGTTTGAATAAGGCTGAAACCGCTGCCAAGTATGGTGATGAACAGGTTCTGATTTGGCGCCGCTCCTACGCCACTCCTCCCCCTGAGCTTGACGAAGACGATGAACGCAGCCCCCGCACCCAGGCCCAATATCGTGAGACAGAAGACAAATCCGTCCTGCCCCTCACCGAAAGCTTGGCAATCACTGTGGAACGCACCATGCCTTATTTCGAAGAAGTGATCAAACCAGACATGCTGGCTGGAAAAAGAGCTCTGGTTGTCGCTCATGGCAATTCCCTGCGCGCTATGGTGAAATCCTTCGACCAGTTGACTGAAGAAGAAATCATTGGTGTCAATATCCCCACCGGTGTACCGCTTGTGTACGAATTTGATGACAACTTCAACGTACTCAATAAGTATTATCTTGGTGACCAGGAAGCTATCAAAGCCCAAATGCAGGCTGTCGCCAATCAAGGCAAGGCAAAATAATTCTATTCTGTGAATAACAGGGAGCCAAAAAGCTCCCTGTTTTGCATTGCTGCCAAAATGTCACGCAATGCAGCGAAGACAGCTTGCTTCTCTTTGCCATTATTTTCCCAACGCTTCTACGGAGTCAGAAAAACCGCCTCAAATATGGGATAATATCTTTTAAAGAACACACAACTAAAATTGAGGCAATAATGAGCGATCAAATAATTAATTACGAACATGATCCCATCGAACAACAGATAGTAGCACGAAACGAAGCAGGTCAGGTCGTCGGCGAAATTGATTATGAAATAAACGATGCATCATGGACCATTATCCACACTGGTGTGCGCCGCGCGTACCGTGGTAGTGATATCGCCAGATCCTTGGTTCGCCTTGCTGTTGAAGCCGCGCGTGAAGCTGGCGTTGCTTTGGATGCAACCTGCTCTTATGCCGTTAAGGTTCTGGAACGCACTTCCGAATATCACGACATCTACACTCCTAAACCTGAGCCCGAATCTTAAATAAGGTCAAGATTACATTTTTCCTCTCCAAGCAAACTTCATTGCTGTCCTGGCGTTCAAAGGTACAAAGAAAAGTTTTCGTGTGTCCTTTTTACGATGGATCAATCGTAGTTTTCCTCAAAAAGGCAAACTGCACCAGAAATGTTAATGAACATCTTAGCCAACTACTGGAGAATCTTAGCGTATAATACCGGACGATCAATAAAAAATATCTTGGGTCTTTAGCCTGCTAAATATCCCAAGTCAGGTGAAGCATGCTTATCAACAAAGTTATTTTTCTCGATCTGGACGGCACATTAATCGACCATTCCATGATTCCACCGGATTCAGCTCTCGAAGCGATCAGGTTAGCCCAGGCAAACGGTCACAAACTCTACATCAATACTGGACGCAGCATTTGTCAGGTTTACGATTACATTTGGGAAATCGGCTTCAATGGTTTTGCTGGCGGTAATGGTATTTATATCGAATCTGAAGGCAAGCAACTTCTCCACCGACCGATTCCGCAGCATCTGGTCAAAAAGGTTTACAAGTATCTTGTAGATCACGAGATCGGCTTCTTCGAAGAGGGGCAGGAAAGCCTCTACGCTCACCCGCGCTATCTGACTGAGGTCGCCTCTCTCTTAAATATAACCCCTAAGCAGGCTGAAATAGAGACAAACCGCCTTTTCCCCACCACCTCTTACAACCATGTTGATTATCATGAAAACATCAACAAGATTAGCGTCGTATTAAACGAAAAAGCCAATCCTGATCAGATTAAGGAGTTCCTCCGCCCGGATTTGGTCCTCGGACAATGGACCATTTTTGGAAAGGAACGTGAGTTTGGCGATATCTACCAGCAAGGAACCAGCAAAGGGACCGCGGTCAAATTGCTGATGAATCATCTCAATTTGCCGTTAAGCGATGCTTTTTCTTTCGGTGATTCTTCCAACGATCTTGAAATGATCCAGATTGCTGGAACCGGCGTCGCCATGGGCAACGCCATACTACAACTCAAAGCAGCCGCAGATTTGGTTACTGACAGCGTCAGTGAAGACGGACTTTGGAAGGCTTTTCGCCAGATTGGGTTAATTTAACCACTTTGGCAAACTGTAATAATAAAGATGCGTTAAAATAGGTGACAGAACATACTAGGTAAGAACGTTTCACCTGTGGATTACCATGAAAACTACAAAATTAAAAAGTAAACCAATCCGAGGGGCATTCTGGGGAGATCTCTTAGTGATCCTGTTACTCATGGCGTTCCTGCTGCCCGCCCTCCCCATTCAAGCGCAAGATAACCAACCAGCGCTTCAGATCACATCCATCGACAACAGCAACTTTCCAGAGATTGTTTTGGAATATAAAGGTTTACACCTGTCAGAAGATCTGCCAACCGACCCCGCCAATGTTGAGATCATCGAAGATGGGCAGTCAATCACTCCAAGCTTACTTGAAGAGCAGTACCAGGGGATGCATTTTGCCGTTGCGATCAACCCCGATTCTTCCTTGAGCATCCGCGGTGGAGACAGCAAACCTTATAACCTCGCAATAATTGATGCCCTCAAAACAATTGGACCAGAACCAGAAAACGCCCGAAATAACCGACATAGTTTCTTTAGCAACCCTGAAATCAGCCTGGTAGAAACAGACGATTACACCGCTTGGGCAGCCCTTTTCGCTGATTTCGAGACTATTCCGCAAGATATAAGCGCCTCACTAAGCAGTCTGGAGCTCGCTGTATCCGCCCTTGACCACAGCAGCCTCACCTTGGATACCGTTCTCGTTTACGTCACACCTTATCTGGATTATCGTCTTCTTCCGGAATTTTATGCCCTGATCGAGCAAGTCGGGCAGCTTGGAGTGAAAACCCAAGTTTGGATGGTCATGTCACCAAGAGTGCTTGCTTCTTCTTACGTGACCGATATGCAAACAGCCCTGCAAAATATCGGGGGCACCTTCACTCCTTTAACCGGTACCGAAATTGTGCCAGACCCGCGCACCTATATGGAAGGTAAGGGTCGCACGTTTACCGCGTATTATCAGTCCCAAATTCGCACCAGTGGTGAATTTGAACTGCAGGTCAGAGCTAATTTTGATCAATCTCCTACCCTCCAATCGTCTCCAGCCGTCCTCTCTCTCAATGTTCAACCGACCAGGTTGAGTTTTATCAATCCTGTCGACACCTTGGAAATTCTATATAACAACGATAAGAGTTTTCAACCTGCTCTGCTGCCGCTGGAAGTTCTGATCGAATTTCCAGATGGTTATCCACGCTCTATCCTGAATTCGACCTTGTTCGTAAATGGAGAGCAAATCACTACCAACTCCCAACCGCCTTACGGAAGTTTTGTGCTTGATCTGGCGGGTTATGTGGAAGAAACAGAACTTGAGTTGGAAGTGCGCTTGCAGGATGAGTTTGGTCTGCAGGGTCGCACGCCTGTTCAGACAATAGCCCTTGATGTGCTTAAACCAGAGAACGGTCTTGAAAAATCCTGGTTCACCAGTCCTTGGCTTTGGTTTGCTTTACTTGCTCTGGCAGGGACAATAGCTTTTCTGGTTTTCAAAAAGCCTTTCCCAAAAAAGAAAACTGCCGAAGAAGAAGTAAAAAGCGATCCAAGACCTGACAAAGTTGCGGAAAAAGCACCTCTCTCCACACCGTTACCGGAAAAAATCTTCGGAAATCTAACCAGATTGGACCCGGACCAGACTCCTTCTGCTGAAAAACCGCATCTGCTTACAAAAGAGGTAACCCTCATCGGGCGCGACCCAATGCTGGCAAACCTGATCCTTGAAAATCCCTCCATCGAGCCATTACACGCTGAGATTCATTTCTTCCCGGATGGTCGCATCCGCCTGACTGATTTCAACTCCACCTCGGGAACCTATGTCAATTTTAAACCTGTCGGTGCCCATGGCACATCACTCCAACATGCTGACCTGGTTCATCTCGGGACCTTGTTGTTCCGCTTCAACAGCGTCACCCGTACCCAAATCAGTTCCCCCAAATCCGATCAGTAACGTTCTTTTCGTAGGCCGGGATTCCTCTTTTGAATCCGGCTTCTTTTCGTAGGCCGGGCTCCGTTCCTATCAACCTTCTTTTGTAGGCTGGGTTCCATTCTTGACATGCTTTTTTGTAGGCCGGGTTCCGTTTTCGAACCCGGCAATGTTCATCCTTCTTTCATGGGCGAGGTTCCGCTCCTGCCCCGCGTGTTACCATACAAGATCAAACCCGACACCACACTATTTTTTTCCACAAAATATCCTATTGCAATTGTTGCAAACCATTCAACTAAATTCCCACACCCAAATTTGCACACTCCAATTCATGATCCAAACCGACTACTTGCTGAGCGAGTTCAAACACATGTGAGACGATAGGGCTTTACAAAAAAGCACATT
>CAZYIJ010000052.1:0-13141 GCA_964647425.1 uncultured Anaerolineaceae bacterium | reverse complement strand
TGTTTACGGACGTAAAATTCGGTTTTAAATACATCGTTACCTGGCCGGGATTATTAATTTTGATTTTGATCGCCAGTTCCATCAACTTGTTCCTGGCTCCAGCCAGCAATCTCATGCCGCTGCTTGTAACCCAATATTTCCAAGGGGGTGCCAGGGAGCTTGCCTGGCTGCAGGCTGCCATGGGTATTGGGGTGATCATTGGAGGAGTTTTGCTCGGCGTATGGGGCGGCTTCAAGCGCAAGGTGGTCACAGTCATGGTCGGGATTTTGGGCTTAAGTCTTGGAATGCTTGCAATTAGCTTTGTTCCTTCCTCAGCCTACCTGGTTGCGATTTTCCTGGCTGGATTCATCGGTGTGGCGATGTCGCTTGCCAATGGGTCTCTGGGACCAATTATGCAAACAAAAGTCCCATCTGAAGTTCAAGGTCGAGTCTTTACGGTTTTGTCCAGCGTTAGCCTGGGCTTGATGCCTGTCGGTTTATTTTTGAGTGCGCCAATTGCTGACCACTTCGGCGTGCCAGCCGCATATCTGATTGGAGGGGGTTTTGGATTGCTGATCGTGATTTATGGATTTTTAGAAAAGCGCTTGATGACGATCGACGATCAATTACCCGGTGGAAAATTGATTGAGACTGACAACCAGCCACAGCAGGAAATAATCTTAAGCTAACAGTAATTACAATTGCTCAAGATGAGCTTCGGTCAGAAAAGTTGCCAGTAAGCTGGTTGACTGCAATACCGCGTGAGTACCGGCTTTGAGCAGTTCTTTTTCTTCCCCAAATCCACAAAGAACCGATACTGATTGTGCGCCGGCTGCCAGGGCTGCTCGCACATCGGTAACCGTATCACCAACCATCAGGCAGAATTCAATCGGTACTCCCAATTGCTCCGCTGCGTAAAGAAGCGGATCCGGGAAAGGTTTGGTGCGCCGGCAGGTTTGTGAACTGACTACAATCGGAAAATACTGCTCCAGGTTGTTGATCTTTAGAAATCTGGTTGTGCTTACTTCATTTCTGGCGGTCACGATCGCGAAAGCATACCGCGTATGCAAAGCTTCCAGCATCGGCAAGACACCAGGGATCAGGGGGTAGTGTTGAGCCAGCAATTCCCGCCCAGTAGCCCTTTTGTCAAAAAAAGCGGCAATCAAGTGATCAAACCCAAGTCGATCAGCTACTTCGAGCAGCCAGTTCCCCGGACCTTCAGCTGTGCGGACAAACCAGCGCGAGAATCGTTTGAGATTGCTTTCTCCAAATATTCTACTTAATCCATGAAGACGATAATAAAGGCGCTCAACCATCCGGTCATCACTGTCGGATAAAGTGCCATCGACATCAAAAATCAGGGCTCTGATTCGAGTGACATCCAAAGGTTTGGCAGGCATAGTGGCTTCTTCTTAGTCCCCGACCGAAGCCAGGAGCAATTGCATGGTGGAAAGATCCTCAGCCAACACCCAAACGAATCTTTCCGGGTTGGTCTGAGCAAAAGCACAGAAATAATCTTCTCCTTGCCAGTACCCGTCCGGCAAGGCTGAGCCAAATCGAAGGTCGGAGTAGGTGCTGAATGCCTTTAGTGCCGCATCTGCATCAGCAGTTGTATCCCAATTAAGAGCTGTAATCGCGGCAAGCTCTCCAGTTTCATTATTTTTGAGAATTGAGAAAGCATCGCCGCCCCAGCCTTCAGCTGCATCCAGCGCGACGCTGTCAAACAAGCGAAATTGAGGATCATAGGCTTTAGCCAAAACCAGGTAGACATACCATTCGCCCAGCGTATCTTTCTCGATCTCTACCCAATCTTGTCCTAGTGCTGTTTGAAGGTCTGGCAGAATTGGATTGCTTGGTACATCGCCGGGATACCTGGCAGGGTGCAGGATTTGCTCTGACGAAACCGGGTTGGTTGTTAAAAAAGCAGCATCGATCGCTTCATAACCACCCTGCGCATAAAGCGTTTGAACGAACTGTGAGCCATAAAGATAGGGGAAGGTCAGTGACTCTTTCAAGGCATCCGGAGCGGAATCGTAAACCGGGCTTTCATACGTTGTCGCGAAGTCTTGCAGGTCCTGCATGTCTTCTTGCGTGCCAAATTTCTGGAACCAGAGTTGCTCGGTCAAAACAGCATCCCCTTCGATAAGCGCTTGGAGCGCCATGCAGCCTTCAGAATCTTCCTGGCAGGCATCGTCGGTGTAGCCCAGGGTGCCATTAAAGTCGAAATGTTCGTCCTGTAGCGTGTGCACAAACTCATGCGCATAGGTGGAGCGCTCCATCCCGCCAAACCCGCTGTCACTGATGACAAACATTTCCTTTTCTTCCGAGTCATAATACCCGGCGATCTGCTCAGCGTACAAATCCTGGTAGAAGTCGCGCAGTTTGAAATCCGCCGGCAATAAACCGAATAAATTCATCACTGCGATATCGCGCTCTTCGTCTTCCGCGTTGTAATCTTCGAGAAAGTCATTCAAAATTACCTGGCGCAATTCGTCAGTCGACATGAGACGGCGTGGGATGGATTCCTCAACAGCGAGACCGCGCAACTGGCTGACCTGCTCTTCAATTTCATTCATGGAATCAGAATAAGTCACATCCGGAGTCGGAGGGTCTTCATAGACAACAGCCGTGTTGCCAGCCAGTTTGATGATGAAGAAAGTGGCAACAGCCAGGATGATTACCCCGATCAAGATTAGTACGAAAATATTTTTTCTTTGCATAGTGTTTTCTGGCAAGAATTATACTGGTTGTTCTTCTTATCCTGAATGAAGTAAAACGAAGAGTGTTGCGTAAAAGAAACCGGGTTCGTAAAGGAACCCGGCTTATATACTCGAGAAGAACTTGGCTTACTACTTCTTTTTAAGTGGTTTGATCTCCAGTGGTTCATCATCATCCGGGAGAGGTTCCATTTCGCTTAAAATTTGCAACTCTTCTTTCTCAATCAAAGGTTCGGGTTCCTCAACCTCAGGATCAGTCATTCGCATTGGTCGGGTAGGTAAGGGCTCATCTATTTCCCGGGTTGTGTGGCGTTCAATTTTTTCTTCTTCCTCATCACCATAAAAATCAGTCGGGATATTTGACATTCGCTCAATCAATTCAATAAAGAAACCAACCATTCTGGCAGCGTTTTCGAAAGAAAGACGTTCGTTGATCCCATGAACTGTCTCACTCTCTTCCTTGCTCAGGACGAATGGTGTAAAACGGAAGGCACGGTCACAGATCTGCATATAGTGTCGGGCGTCGGTCGCTCCACTCATCAGGTAGGGGACAGCGTACGCACCAGGAACAGTTGCTTTGATCAGATCCAACAAGATTAGGAACTGAACCGAGTCCACATCTGAAATTGCGGTTGGATCCCAGGAATGATTTTCGTAAAGACTTTCCCCGTGAGCAGGCAAGACTTTGACAACATCATCTCCGACCATTTCATTGATCTGCTTATAAACATCTACAAGCGTATCACCAGGCATCAGACGCAAATTAATCATTGCCTCTGCTGTTGCTGGAAGAACGTTCTCTGTATGTCCTCCATTGATAATGGTTGGTGCCATGGTCGTACGCGTGTTTGCATTTGACGCTGGTGATGCCGCAAATCGCTTTGCCACCGATTTGCCAAACAACCAGCGATTCGCAAGCGCCATCTTTTGTGTGAAGGGAAGTTCATCGGCAAGAAAACTCATCATGAACTCAACAAATTCAAGGTCTTGTGGAAAGGGGTTATTTTCCAGGGTGGCGATTGCCAGGGCTAACGCGCCAATTGAGGTCACCCGCCTGGGAGCCGAAGCATGTCCGCCAACGGTCTCTGCACGTAAAACCAGGGAAAGGTACCCTTTTTCAGCAACACCCACCAAACCAACTGGTGCATCTATGCCTGGAACAGAGCCTTGCGAGATCACCCCCCCTTCGTCCATCAGGAAGGAAAGGTGTACACCTCGCTCTTTCAGAGTATTTACTATTTGGGCCGCCCCACGCGCACCAGAAACTTCTTCATCTTCACCAAAGGCGAGATAAATTGTTCGTCTCGGTTCAAAGCCGACCTTCAGCAGAAAGTTGACTGCTTCAAGAATTCCGATCATGGTCCCTTTACAATCGATCGCGCCGCGTCCCCAAACATGACCATAAGCAACTGTTCCGCTGAAAGGCGGATAAGTCCAACCTGAATCCGGATCTTCATTGGCGGGAACCACATCCATATGGGCTGTCAAAGCGATCGGATCGAGGTTGGGGTCGCTGCCTTTCCAGGTGTAAAGCAGAGAGTAATTCCCAACGATTTCACGCTGCAGATATTCTTCCACCTCGGGATAAAGCATGCTGACCAGGTTGTGCAGCCCCTGGAAAGGCACTGGGTCCACTTTTTCGGGGTCGACATGATTAATTGTTTTCATCTGGATCGCCAAACCAATATGTTTGGCAACTTCCTCCCCATCGATCTCTGTTAAAGCAATGGGCTCTGGCTCAGAGGTTGCAGTCGGATATTGAAAAGTCCTGACCAAAATGATGACAATCACAACTGCCAGGATTATTGCGAGTAATATCAATAAAATTGTTAAAGGTTCCATAAGGTCCTCCGGTTGTTAGCAAGAAGTAAATTAAATGTTTGTAATTATTGTACCGGAAAAAAGTTTATTTGCTGTGGGGGGATTGACGCTATCTCTACAAAATGAGGTCATTGAACTTGGTTTGACGATTATTGGGGAAAGATTCCCACCTTTTTACCCTGTTCATATATGGCATGAATGGAGTGGCTTTAGCATGCAAAAATGAAATGAATTTCTATTGGAAATTCAATCCTTCCAAATCAACCCTCTGAAGATCTTTTATAGTCACCCCAACAAATATGTAAAATTTCACCCAAAAAACCGTTTCTAAACCTTTTCTGAATAATAATTTTCTATACTTCTCGCCTATAATGAGAACTATATGAGCGAAACGATCCTGGTCGTAGATGACCAAATTAACGTACGTAAATTACTAAAGGATTATCTTACCAGCCAGGGCTATCGCGTGGTGCAGGCGAACGACGGTCAGAGTGCTCTTTTCACTGCCCGCCATGAGCATCCTGATCTGATCCTGCTGGATATCATGATGCCTGGCATGGATGGTTACCAGTTTTTGACCGCTTTCCGAAGGGAAAGCCAAACGCCGGTGATCGTGATCACGGCTCGGGAAGAAGAAACCGATGCCGTATTGGGATTGGAACTGGGTGCGGATGACTATGTGATCAAGCCTTTCCGCATGCGTGAGTTGGTAGCCCGCGTTCGTGCCACTCTGCGCCGTCATAACGGACAGCCCGAGACCCAGGAATTCTTGCGCGTAGGTGAAATCGTTCTTGACCGCGAATCTCACATCGTTTCGGTGAGTGGGGAGGCTGTCAATTTGACACCGCTCGAATTTGACTTATTACAGACCCTGATGCGCACTCCTGGCAGGGTCTTTACCCGCTCTGAGTTGGTGGACCGCCTCCTGGAGAGTGGCTTTACTGGTTTGGAAAGCACTTTGAATGTGCATATGCGAAATTTGCGCCGAAAAATCGAAAAAGATCCCTCCCAGCCGGAATACCTCGAGACTGTCTTTGGCGTGGGCTATCGCATCGCCCAAAAAGGACCAAAATGAAACGGTCTATCAGTTTTAAGCTGGCGCTTGCCTTTATTCTTGTCGCAGTTATTACTGCATCGCTGCTCACTATCGTTTTTCTCTCTACGAACACGCTCAGTTTTGAGCAATACATTTTTGATCAGCAATTTTATTCAAAACTCATCGAAGTTGAGGAATATTTTGCTGTCAATCAGACTTGGGATGGCGTAGAAAATGTTCTTGAAACCGCAATGGTCGGGATGAATAGTTCTAGCGGAAGGCAGGGAGGTCAGGGTGCGGGTCAAGCTGGACAAGGCGCTTTTCGTCAAACACAACAATCATCTGGTGCCGGTCAGGCATCGCAAGCCGCGATTGGTGGAGGGCGCGATTATGCCCTGGCAGATGCAGATGGCAAGGTGATTGTAGGGATCGACGATTTCTACATTGAGGGCGATCAACTGTTCCCAGAGGCTATTGAAAACGGCGTCCCTGTACAGGTTGATGGACAAACTGTAGGCACGCTGTTCGCTCAGCGGAGAAACATAGTTTATACCCAGGCAGAACAACTTTTCCTGGATCGCTCTAAAACCAACTTACTTCTTACCTTACTAGCC
Source organism: uncultured Anaerolineaceae bacterium (assembly GCA_964647425.1). Classification (GTDB taxonomy): domain Bacteria; phylum Chloroflexota; class Anaerolineae; order Anaerolineales; family Anaerolineaceae; genus Mesolinea. The sequence goes on along the minus strand of CAZYIJ010000052.1, from coordinate 6,974 downwards.
ACCATCTTGATTGCTGCGTTGGCTGGCATTCTGCTATCACGCAGTTTGACCCGTCCGGTGATTGAGTTGACAGCGGCTGCCCAAAACCTGGCTGCCGGGGACTTAAACCAAAAAGTGGATGTGCGTTCCAAGGATGAGCTGGGTGAGTTGAGCAAGGCTTTTAACCAGATGAGTGCAGAAATAGAACAACACGATCGTCAACGAAAGCGCATGACCGCTGATATCGCCCACGATTTGCGCACACCGCTGACTGTCATAGGCGGCTACATAGAATCGATGCGCGATGGCGATCTCGAGCCTACGCCTGAGCGCTTGGCAATGCTCTACTCCGAAGTGACCCGTCTTAATCGAATGGTGGTTGACCTGCGTTTGCTCAGCCAGTCTGAAGCCGGGGCGTTAACTTTAAACCTGCAACCTGTTTCGGCAAGAAACTTGTTGGAACAAACCCGGGAATTATTCGATCTGCGTGCCAAAGAACAAAATATCAGTTTGACGACCGATACAGAAACGGCTTTACCAATGATTTTGGGGGATGAAATGCGTTTGGTCCAGGTAATGGAAAACCTAGTAGGTAATGCCATCAGGCACACCCCAGCTGGCGGGCAAATCCGATTGAACGCGAGCGTGGAACACCAGGACAAGACCGAAAATAAACAGTGCGTTCGCTTTTCTGTCAGTGACAGTGGTGAGGGCATCCCTGCCGATGAGATTCCCTACATCTTTGAAGAATTTCACCGAGTGGATAAAAGCCGGCATACCGATGAGAACCAGAGTGGTCTGGGGTTGGCAATAGTTAAAGCGATTGTTCAGGGCCACGAAGGAAGAGTGTGGGTGGAATCAACACTCGGTCAGGGGTCGGTTTTCAATTTTTGCATCCCGATCGCCGACGGTTTGCTTGACAGCTATTCAACGAACGGGTAAAATCTTTTCTCACGCCGAGTTAGCTCAGTTGGTAGAGCATTCGACTGAAAATTGAAGGGTCCACAGTTCGAGTCTGTGACTCGGCACAAAACAATCGCTTTGAATGAAGCGGTTGTTTTTTTAATGCTTCAAATTCATTGAAATTCGAAGCATATAGAAGCAAGCTCAATCGTGCAGCTCTTCCTCTTCGATGTCCTCGTCAAAATCGTCTTCATCCACCTCGTCAAATTCCTCATCTTCTTCCAGATCGAACAATTCGTTCGGAGGGAAGTAATCAAACTCTTCTGTCTCGATGAGGTCTTCCAATTTTAAATCGATGCCCTCTAACGCGTCCGCAATTCGTTCAATTGCCTCGCGTAACAGGCTGAGCTCCTGGAGTAAATTATTGTCAATTTCCATGAGAATCTCCTTTTTTTATAATAATACCAACATTTTGCACAAACAACTTGTATTTTATTAGTTTAAAATCATCGATAGGCGAAATTGCCTGACCCGGCTATAATAGAGATAACCTGAAAAAATGGAGTGTGTCTCATGAAAATTGGTCTTCTAACCGCAGGCAGTGATAGCCCCGGCGTCAACGCCGCCATCCGGGGGTTTGGCAAAGCAGCTTCAAACCTGACAAATGTTGAACTTATCGGTTTCCGGGATGGCTTCTCGGGTTTGGTCCAAAACCGAACAATTGACCTTTTAACAGAAGGATTGCTTTCCGGTATTTTAACCACAGGGGGTACCATTCTCGGAACCAGCCGCAATGTGCCATCTGCGATGAAAGAAGGCAAAGAACAGGTCGATAAGACTCAAGAGGCTGTGGCTACCTATAAGAAGCATAAACTCGATGCGCTGGTTTGCATCGGTGATAAATCAAGTCAATTGGCAGCCTATGAATTAAGCAAGGCTGGTCTGAACATTATCACCATGCCTCGTTCTGCTGAAAATGACATTCCGTTAACTGATAAATGTATCGGTTACGACAGCGCCCGCGAAATTGCGACCCAGGCAATTGACCGCCTCCACACCACTGCCAATGCTACTCATCGCATCATGATTGTTGAAGTACTGGGTAATTCCTCGGGTTGGTTGACTCTCGGGGCTGGTTTGGCAGCTGGGGCTGATGTAATTCTTGTGCCTGAAATTCCTTATTCTTTCGATGTGATCATTAAAGCGATCCAGGAACGTAAAAAAGCCGGACGTAATTTTTCTTTGGTGGCTGCTGCCGAAAAAGCCAGACCGCGAGAGTTGGTTGAATTTATGGAAATGGCGGCGCAAAAGAAGGGCGGCACAGAAGAAGAAAAAGAAAAAACCTTTGAGAAAATTGAAAATAATTATTCTGCTCAAACCCTTTTACTCGCCAATCGCCTTGGCTCAGCGACGGAGATCGACACCCATATCACCATTCTCGGTTCGCTTGTGCGTGGGGGCACGCCAACCGCAGCAGATCGTCTCCTGGCAACCCAGTTGGCGGAATGGAGTCTCAAGTTGGTTATGGATGGGGATTTTGGACGGATGGCCTGCCGGAAGGATGGGTCGATGAGCAGTGTGCCACTGGAAGATGTGGCTGGAAAAAACAAGCCAATTCCGATGGATCATGGCTGGTTGCGGGGTGCTATCCAGGTTGGTACTTGTCTCGGAATTGCCCCAAGTGTCATAACTGGCTAAGCGACTGATTTTTGTTGGCGATGCGGTTTGTCCCGATCGCGACGTGTGGTAGATACTCAGGTTTAAAGGGGAATGAATTCTTTGCTTGGAATTTACAGATTAAGCATGTAACCAACGCCTCGCACAGTTTTGATCAACTGCGGGTTGGTACTATCTTTTTCAAGCACTTTTCTAAGCCAACTGATGTGTACATCCAGAGTGCGTGTGTCACCGGTGTAATCTGTTTCCCAAACCTGTTTAAATAGCTCTTCGCGGCCAAGTGCTTTGGAGTTATTCTCCATGAACACCTGTAAGAGCATGCTCAAGCGGGGTGTCAGGTAAGCAGTTTTATCAAAATAGGTGACCATGCGGGTTTTCCGGTTTAACTGCAAAGCTCCCCTCACCAAGACATCCTGGTCAAAAGTCTGTTTAAAGGAACGCAAGCGATTTGCCAGTTTCTGGACTGTGAAGGGTAAATGCATGATTATGTCCGCCGAATCGGCATCAGCAATGGGTTCATCTTCAGCAACAATCAGAATAACAGGGATATTGGGCAAACGATTGTGGTACCAGGAGCAAATTCGTAAGCCATTGGTGCGCAACGAAGCCGCATTGATCACGATCACATCAGGTTGAAATCCGTTTAACCTGACCAAACCTTCGCCGCCACTATTTACCTGTGAAACGGTATAGCCTTTCCGCAGCAGAGCATCCTTGAAGCATATTTCAAGCTTACGGTGCTTCTCGATTAACAATAAACTCTGTTGTTGCGGTTCCTGCAACACGGCCTCTTCCTGGACAATAATTCCTAAAACTGTTTTCCTCTGAATGCTCGATATTGGAGGCAAGCAGATGTATCTATCGATCTTCCACCTCCATTATATCCGAAACTTTTCACATTTCTTTAACAATTTACCCGGAATACCCCAATTGAGAGTGATCACCAATTTTTAAGGTGCGGCTTGATCAAACATGTTAGAATTTAAGTCTACAATTAATGAAGAAAATAATTGGTGGAATATGGGAAAAATGATCGAATGTCAGATTGACAGCGTTAGAGTCAGCCTGACCAACCAGGATCGCATCATCGTATTGAAAGATAAAACAAGCGAACGATATGTGCCAATCTGGATTGGTTTGTTTGAAGCCGAGTCGATCACTCTCGCTTTGCAAAATGTTGCCGTTGCCAGACCGCTGACGCATGACCTTTTACTATCATTGCTGCATCAGTTGGAGGCACGCTTGCTGCGGATTGAGATCACCAGCCTGGTAAGCGAAACCTATTATGCGAACCTGGTCATCGAAACGGATAAAACCATTTTTGTCGATTGTCGGCCTTCAGATGCCCTGGCGCTGGTGGTTCGCACGGGAGCTCCAATTTTTGTGGATGAAGAAATTCTGGATGAAGTCGGCATTCAACCGGAAGACGTAATGTTATATGAAGATGATGGGTCTGAGGAAGAAATAGAATTACCAGGGGATATCTCCGTTTTTGAAAATTTCCTTGATGACCTTACAAAGGGCAGCGACTCGGATGATTCTTCAAACCCGGAACCGCCTTCGGATTCCGATTCGGATGCAGACCCGCCTTTTTAGTCGGATAAACAGGAGCAGTTGTGGACGATTTGTATCAACAATCTGATGAGACCGTCTCGATCAGCGAGAATAAATTGCATGATCGCGAAATGGAAGAAGCCCTGATTGGGGCTGTTATGATCAATCCCGATGTGCTGATTGACGTGATGTCTTTTTTGGAGCCATCCGATTTTTATCAGCCCCGCCATCAATGGATTTGGGAAGCCTTTCTTTCACTCGATCAGGAAAAGCACTATATCGACGTCCTGACGGTCCAGGAAGTGCTTGAGTCGCGGGGGCAGCTTGAAGATGTTGGCGGACTGGATTACCTGCTTCAGATCAGCAATCGGGTTCCGTCCTCCTTGCACGCGGTATCCTACGCCCGAAATATCAGTGAATTGAATACCCGACGCAGGCTGGTCAAGGCGGCAACTGACATCGCTCAATTGGCGTATCACAAAGATATGGACCTGGACTCAGTCATTGACAAGTCAGAAAGCTCGATCTATAACGTCAGCGAAAACCGTTACAAGCGCGATTTGGTTCCGATTGGTTATGTCGCCAGCAGTTACCTTCAGCATGTTACCGAAGCCAGTGCAAGTGATGAAGAGATTGGTGGGCTCAAAACCGGTCTCAAAGCCGTTGACGGCGTTTTGGATGGCTTGCATAAATCGGACTTCATCATCGTTGCCGGGCGACCTGGCATGGGCAAGACCGGCTTTTTAGTTGGTATCGCCAAGCACGCTGGCATGGTTTTACGCCGCAATGTGGCAATGTTTTCGCTGGAAATGTCTGCTGAACAATTACTCCAGCGTATGTTGGCACAGGAAACTGAAATTGACTCCCAAAAGTTGCGCTCCGGACAGTTTTCTGATGAGGAAGCAGATCGTCTCACAAGCGCGATCACCAAATTTGAGCATGTAAACATCTTCATTGATGACACCCCCGGTATCACACCACTGCAGCTGAGCGCCAAATGCCGCCGGCTGAAGGATGAGCATACCCTTGATCTGGTAATTGTCGACTATCTGCAGCTGATGTCTGGTGATCGCCGTTCTGAAAACCGTGTTCAGGAAGTATCTTCCATCTCCAGGCAGCTGAAGATTTTAGCTCGCGAACTGGATGTGCCGGTATTGGCAGCAGCCCAGCTTTCCCGTGCTGTTGAGCAGCGTCCTGATAAAACACCGATTCTGTCTGACCTTCGTGAATCTGGCTCGCTGGAACAGGATGCTGACATCGTGATGTTCATCAACCGACCTCACGCGGATGACAAAGAAAGCCTATACCACGGCATCGCCAAAGTGGCAGTAGCTAAACATCGTAATGGTCCGGTCCACTCAGGTGTTGAGTTGGTTTTCCGGGAACGACTGGCACAATTTAAAGATAAAGCCTACGTGAGCTAAGAGCAGTTTTGTAATGGATGAAAGACCAAAATTTTCAGAGAAATCTTTAGCAATCGAGTTGCCTGCCAATTTTCTTGATTGTGTTCAAGAAATTAGTGCTGATAGCTTGTTGGTCTTGATCGCATTTTTTCAGCTGATGAGTCAACAGGAACAGCCTGGCGCATTTGCTTTGGCTTTTGATCTGAAAACCAATTTGACCGGTGAGTTGCAACAAAAAGAATCACAGTTGCAAGCTGCTTTTAACGAGCTGCACAATGCTGGGTTACTCTTCTCCTGGATCGATCCGCACAACCCTCGAAAAACCTACCTGATCCCAGGCACACCTGAAGGAATTGAGACCTACAGCAAGTTGTGTGAAAACCCTGAACTGGTGGAAGAATTTAACTTGGCTAAGATTCTGCCTGGTGCGGACAGACCCAATATTTTTAAAATTTATGAAGACAATTTCGGTGCGCTCACTCCCATGATTGCAGAAATGATAAAGGCAGATCTGGAACTCTATCCGATCGATTGGGTGGAAGATGCCATGAAAGAAGCCGTCGAATATAATGCCCGTAACTGGAAATATGTGCAGGCGATCCTGCGCAATTGGCAAGAAAAAGGACGCAAGGGAACAAATGAAGAAGGTAAACGAGATCTCGACAAATTTAGGAAACTCTACCTTGAGCAAAAAAGAAAACACTAAGCCAACTGAACCGGCAGTAGAGCCGGATCGCATAATGGATGGACCAGGAGACCCTGATTGCCCCATTTGTCATGGGATTGGTTTTATTGGCTACGATGTGCCAATCGACGATCCGCGTTTTGGTAAAAGTGAGATCTGTGTCTGCCGTTTGAATGAAGTCCAGTCACTTAAGAAGCAGCATCTTTTCCAATTGAGCAATCTGGGGTCACTGGCTGAACTGACCTTCTCAAACTTTATGCCTCGCGGGAGAGTTGGGCTGGGAATGACCCAGGCAAACTCGTTGGAGCAAGCCTTCAATTCAGCCCAGAATTTTGCTGGCACACAAAATGGGTGGCTCCTCTTAACTGGCGGGTATGGTTCCGGGAAGACCCATCTTGCAGCTGCGATCGCCAACCAGGCGGTTTCAATGGGCACACCAACAATCTTTTTGACAGTACCGGATCTTTTGGATTGGCTGCGCTCTTCCTTTTCCTCTTCCGGCGATTCGAATTACGAAGATCGCTTCAATGACATTCGCAATGCTGCTCTGCTGGTGATGGACGACTTTGGTACCCAAAGTTCCACACCCTGGGCTGAAGAGAAATTGTTCCAGATCATAAATTCGCGCTATATCAATCGCCTGCCAACGGTTATTACCAGCAATCAGCAGCTCACAGATTTTGAAGGTCGCATCCACTCCCGCCTGCTTGACCCCGATTTGGTGACTCATGTGCACATCCTTGCCCCGGATTTTCGTAATCCAACCGATGAAT
>CAZYIJ010000051.1:0-13366 GCA_964647425.1 uncultured Anaerolineaceae bacterium | reverse complement strand
TTCAGCCAATAATCTGGCAGAGGTTTTCTTGCCAACTCCAGGAATGGAAACCAAAAGCTCCTGCTTTTCCTTCAGGCCAGGTGTCTGATTAGTGAAGTTTTGGATCTCTGCTTCAATGGCTTCTATGCTTGCCTTCAAGTATTCTGTATGGACGGTTAGGTCCTGGATGACCCAGGCATCCTTCTCCCCACTCGACAAGCGGCTTTCTTCCTGTTGATAATTAGCCTGTAAATCACGCAAACGCCTCACAAGTGCCCTTAGATGCTTCAAATCGGGGCTGAGAGGCTCCCACAGAACTGGCTTTTCCTTCAAACAAAACTCGGCAATCAGCTCAGCATCTGCCTTGTCAGTCTTGTTGCGGTGAAGTTTGCTTTCACCATAACGTTTGATGCGAGCTGGATTGACCACGCTGACGTCATGTCCTTGTCCGTAAAGATACTCGCTGACCTCATCCCCATATTGTCCGGTGGCTTCCAAGCAAACGTGTACCCGGTCGGCATGTCGGCTGATCAGCCATTTATCCAGCGTTTTGAAACCAGCCGGATCGTTTCCAATAACCTTATGGAACTTGCCTTCTTCACTGAGTAGAACCAGGTCAAGCTTATCCTTGGAGACGTCGATACCTAAAATAGTTGACATTCTGTACCTCTTTTCTGTAAACTATGGTTAACATCGGTCAGGCGCATTCATTGGATCATCCTTGTAAATGCAAGCTCATCTCGTACAAGTCATGTCTTAGAGAGGCTTAAGATACCGTCCGATCTTTGTGAAAAAGGGTGAGGGGATCATATCTACGTTGCTGGATCTTGTCCAAAGGGCGAGACCGGATTCACCCTCACCTTCCTGATCGATGTTATTCAATTATCAGGCCTTTATGAGTCTTAATATACAAGGGCGATAATCCAAAATTCTCGAATTAATATCATTGAAATCAGCAAGGTTCCCCAAAGCCAAATCAAGCTCGTCTGGACAGTTTTCTTAGGAAGCCCCGTTTTTCGCTCGTAGTTTTCGATATGCTCACGAAAAATCGGGACTCTCAATATCTGAGCTTTAATGTGAGGAGCTGATGAAAAGCATGCGACTGATACCAAAACAAACGGAGTGGTTGGCCACATCGGCAGCACGATGCCTATAGCTCCCAGGATTAAAAAGATAAAACCCAGGGTTGTGAGCAAGATTGTTCTTAACTGCAACTTATCACCATCATTCCATCGAAAATTAAACTTCGTTCAATTCTACAATAGATTTCGATGCGCACAAGTCAGCGAAACTTGGACTACCACAGGGTTAACCGGTTTGATTAAACGCAAAATACGGGATTTTGGAAAGAATACGTGTTTACAAACAGACCTTTTCCACTCTTTGATTATTTAATGATTGATAAGGCAACTTCATATTAACAGGATAGTGATGGGTAAGAAGGCAATGGTTTTTAAACTACTATCCTAGTATTGCCTTCGATGCAGAGCAGACGATAACGTGACAAGAACTTTCTTATTAAAGCCCTTGTCACGTGTAGCTGTATTTATTCAAAGTCTAATGGTCGTGATGCTTTTCTGCTTCCATGGCTTCAGCTCTTGTCTTGTGTACTGTCCCATGGGGATGTTCAGCCGGTGCATAGATAGAGTAAACCTTGAGAGGCATGTCGCCAGTATTTGTGACATTGTGCCATTTTCCTGCTGGAATCAAGATGGCATCATCGTGCTCAGCCTTTTTCTCGAAATCCAACTTTTCTTCGCTGTCGCCCATCTGCACCAGGCCTTCGCCGGCTTCAATTCTCAGAAATTGGTCGATGTCATGATGAACTTCCAACCCGATATCCTCTCCAATCCCGATGCTCATCAGCGTAAGCTGAAGGTTCTTGCCGGTCCACAAAGCGGTCCGGTAATTTTCATTGTCCTTGGTTGCGTCTTCGATATTGATGACTAACGGCTTTGGACCATATTCTTTTAATTCCATTTTTTCTCCTTTATTGAATGATTTTTGAACTCACTGCTTGACAGTTTATTTTGTTCATTTATTAGGTTTAACAGTAATTATATCAAATTACTTAGGAAAGCTAACCATTTGTAAAGCTTAAGGCATTTGGAGCTTATTCCGGCTCCAGTCAAAAAGTCCGCATGAGTTATTGATCCGCGTAATTCTTACACTTGTTTTTCAGGACGGCTGAGCCAGGCTTCCAGGATCACTCCATAGACAACACCCGCGAGAAAACTGATCGGATCCTTGAAATCTGTGGAGCTGTAGAATGCAAAGGAAACCAAAAGCCCCAGCAGTCCCCCACGGAGCAAATTCTTGCTTTTGCTGGAGGTGTCCCAGGGAGCTCCGACGACCAAGCCGATGATGACACGGTTGAACCAGAGAGCGAAAATGAAACTGGGTGAGTCCGTTCCACCTGAGCGAAGATAAGCCCCCACCACGCAGACAAGTCCCAAGATTGCTCCTCCGAGGAGTGCTACTTTTAATCTTTTAGACATAATATTCCTTTCTGAATCAATAAGTGTATATAAATTCATGCTCACGCCTCGATTGCGTGATCTGGTTAGGCTTCTTTTATTCCAAAACAAATCCATCTTCCGTCAATATCCTCAATGGAAAATTCCCGGTTGTGATAATCCGTTTTATGAAGCTTCTGAATAATGGTAACCCCTTTTGCCTCAAACTCGTCCTGCAATTCCTGCTGACTTTCTGTGATCACATAGGCGTCTTCGCCATACCCATACAATTCACGGTTGGGAAAGACTCGCTGAGTGTTGGCTTGGGTCAGGATAAACTCCACCCCATCACGATAAAGACAGATATGTTTCTCTTTAGCATCCAAATAATCTACCCGTCTAAAACCCAATTTTTTAACGTAGTATTCCGCCGTTTTATGGATGTCTGGTGTTGGAAAAACACAGTGCGAGGCAAGCAATTTCACGGAAAACTCCTGGCAATTTCAATTAGCTGATCTACTGTAATTTTATCAACTAAAACTCAAGAGAGAAATCAAGATAACTGTCTCAACACGCAGAAGGAGTTGATTTGTCTTGAAACATCAAATGCATCATGGAAAAGCCTCATCATACGAAAGGCTTACTTCTGGAAAAATGATGGCGTTAATATTATCGTTTTTAGCGAGAACAAAGATACTATTACACTTGTTTTGTTTCTTATCTGAAGGTTATTGGTTAAACGACCCAATTTCAATCAGATTGCCTTCCGGATCGGCGATATAACAGGTGCGTTGCCCCCACGGTTCGGTCGTAGGCTCCAGAATTGGAGTTGCACCTTTGGAAACAACCTCTTTAAAATGCAAATCCACCAATTCGAAGTTATCTACGCTAAGGGCAATCTCATAATGCCCATTGATGCCATCTGCATAACCAAAGGTTTTGTTTGTCATCTTTTCAAAGTCACTCCGACGATAAAGCAAAAACAAGGTTTCATCCTTGACCAAGTAAACATTGCTCGCGTCTTCATCTTCCTTGATTTCAAAGCCAAGTACTTCCCTGTAAAACCGGACCATAGTTTCCATGTCTTTTACAAAAATGCCAAATCCGTCTAATTTCATTGAGTTTCAAGCTCCTACTTTGAATTTATTTATCTATGACTGAGTTTCCATTTTAACATTATCTGGTCGGTTTTTTGCTTGAGCAAAAAAAGTTCAACCCTTTTTTAGATTGACCCACATTACCCGCCAAAATTTGATGTTAAATCTGCGAAAAGCACTGGACAAAATTCAAAAGTCATGATAATATCACATATGTGAATCCAAATGAACAAATGTGAGTTTAGGAGAAGCTTTGCCACGTAATAAAGTGAGCCCCGATCGATTGAATATCCTGGCAGATGCTGCAGAGATGTATTATCTCAAGGAACAATCCCAATCCCAGGTTGCTAAAAACCTGAAGGTGTCCAGGTCGATGGTCTCACGAATGCTGACAGATGCAAGAAGACTTGGTTTGGTCAAAATTCATATCGAACGCCCCGTCAATCACAATACAGAACTCGAAAAGCTGCTTTGCCGACAATTCGGCTTAACAAAAGCAATCGTTGTGGAGCAACCCAGCGGGCAGGCTCTGTTAACATCTTTAGGAAAAGCTGCCGCCCGGTATATTGAAGAAGAATTAAGACCTGATCAGACTCTCGGCACTTCCTGGGGCACGGCTATCAGTGCGACAGTAGATGAGCTACAGTTTGAGAAACCAATGCCAGGAATTCGAATTGTTCAGTTGCTGGGTTCACTTGGAGCTCGAATCAAACAGTACCACGGGATTGCAATTGTCAACCGCTTGGTGGAGAAATTGGGTGGTGAGGGAGTTTATCTGAATGCCCCATTTTTGGTTGAAACCGCTCAACTTGCCAGTGTATTAAAAGAGAGTAAGGACATCCTTGAAACCTTTCAGCTCGGCAGTAAAGCTGATGTGGCTTTGTTGGGAATCGGTAGTGCTGAACCTGAGGTTTCACCTTATGTATTAGCTGGCTATCTTCCGGAAAAGGAAATGCAGGAAATCTGCGATACAGGTGCTGTCGGTGATGTTTGCGGAGTATTCATGGATATTTCCGGCAATCCTTTGCATTCAGACCTTCAGGATAGAACGATAGGTATTTCCTTGGAAGATTTGAGAAACATACCACTCCGCATCGGCGTTTCGGGCGGTCCACACAAAATTAAACCAATCATTGGTGCATTACGCGGTAAGCATGTAAATGTTTTAGTGACAGATGCCAACACTGCGCAAGGTGTTATCAATCAGACAAAATAGTAAGGTACAAACTGATAAGCAGCAGAAGGAATATTTATGACAACCTGGAAGAAAGAAGAGTTTGATAATTTAGAAACAACCGATGTGCTTGAAAAGTCGACGGAATTAGGGCTTACTCAAGAACAATTGGTTGACATGTATCGAACCATGATCAAGATCCGTCTGTTTGAGGAGATGGCGGACAAGCAATATGCACTTGGCAAGGTTCACGGCACCATGCACCTCTCTGCCGGTCAGGAAGCTGTGGCGGTAGGGTCAGGATTTGCAATCAATAAAGGTGATTATTTGCTAAACCATCACCGGGGACATGGACATTTCATTTCCAGCGGTGCGGATGTAAACAAGATGATGGCTGAGTTTTTGGGTAAGGATACCGGCTATTGTCACGGTCGTGGTGGCTCAATGCATATCGCGGATGTAACCGCGAATAACCTGGGAGCCAATGGTATTGTAGGCGGAGGTTTACAGCTTGCAGTAGGTGTAGGGCTGGCAGTTCAGATGAAGAAGACAGATCAGATCGTGCTGACCATTTTTGGAGACGGGGCTGCCAATGAAGGCATTTTCCACGAATCGTTTAATATGGCGGCAATTTGGGATCTTCCCATCTTGTACTTATGCGAAAACAATAAATATGGTATGTCAGCTGATGTCACTCGTGTTTCAGCGAAAACACCCTTCAAAGATCGTGCGGCAGCTTATGGAATTCCAGGATATTACATTGATGGAAATGATGTGCTGGCAGTTTATGAGTTCATCCGCAACGCAGCCGAGAACGCTCGTTCCGGGAAAGGACCTGTATTTGTTGAAGCTCAGACCTACCGTTACTTTGGACATTCAAAGAGTGATCGTAACCTTTATCGCACGAAGGAGGAAATTGATCACTGGAAGACAATCGAAGATCCAATAATCCGTTTTGAAAAGTTGCTGCGAACTGCCAACCTAATTGATGACCAGTCTATCAACAGCATTAAGGAAGAGATGAGCAAGGAAATTGATGAATCGGTGACTTTTGCAGAAAATTCACCGGAACCAGACGTCAAAGACGTAACGGAGTGGGTATATGCCTGAGATTACTTATCGTGAAGCCATCCACGACGCAATGGTTGAAGAAATGCGCCGCGATGAAAACGTATTCTTAATTGGAGAAGACATTGGTACCTATGGCGGTGCCTTTGGGGTGAGCGCGGGCATGCTGGCTGAGTTTGGTCCAGAGAGAGTCAGGGAAACACCGATCTCAGAGTTAGCGATTGTTGGCGCTGCAGCTGGCGCGGCCATGGTTGGCATGAAACCAATCGCAGAGTTAATGTTCATGGATTTCGTCTTGCTTGCTTTGGAACCACTAATGAACCAGGCTGCGAAAGCGCGATACATGTTTGGCGGTAAAGCAACTGTCCCCATGGTGGTGCGTTTACCTGGAGGTTCTGGCACAGGTGCAGCAGCTCAACATTCACAGTCTCTTGAGAGCATGTTGATGAACATTCCTGGGATCAAAGTAGTTGCTCCCAGTACTGCTTATGATGCCAAAGGATTGTTGCTTAGTGCCATCCGGGATCCTAACCCGGTCTGTTTCGTAGAACACAAACTGCTCTACAAGGTCAAGGGAGAGGTTCCGGAAGATGAATATACAATTCCACTAGGTGTAGCGGATATCAAACACCCTGGCGAGGACATAACTGTTGTCACATCTGGGATCATGGTTCAGAAATCTCTGGCAGTAGCCAGTAAACTGAGTCAGGAAGGTATCAGCGTTGAAGTGCTGGACCTGCGCACCTTGAGACCGATGGACGAACAGGCCATCATCAAATCAGTGAAAAAAACCGGACGTTTGTTGGTCGTACACGAAGCTGTGCAGACCGGTGGTTGGGCTGGTGAGGTTATGGCGGTTGTATCTTCCAGCGAAGCCTTTGATTACCTGGATGCGCCTATGCGCCGGCTGGCTGGGAAAGATGTTCCCATTCCTTATAATCGTTTTCTGGAAGCAGCCGCTGTTCCCCAGGAAGCTGATATCGAAGCTGAGATCCGCGCGATCGTTAGCAATAAGTATTAGGAAAGGAAGCTGTTCATGCCCACCCCTTTTATTATGCCCAAGATGGATATGGACCAGGAGGTCGTTACCATCATTACATGGTTGAAAAAAGAAGGCGATTGGATCGAAAAAGGTGAACCGGTTGTTGAAGTAGAAACCGATAAAATCGTCAGCGAAATTGAAGCCCCTGAAAGTGGCATTCTGGCTAACATTCTTTACCACGAAAATGAAGAAGCCCCTGTAACGAAAGTAGTTGCTTACATCCTAAAGGAAGGTGAATCGGCTGATAGCATTCCTGTATTAGAGAAAAAAGTGGAAGTAACTTCCTCTAAAACAGTAGAGGAACCAAAAGAGACTTCGACCGTAAAAACTGGATTGCATGCCACACCTTTGGCTGAAAAAGTGTCCAAAGAACTGGGCGTACAACTGGAACAGGTATCTCCAAGCGGTTCAAGGGTGACCCGCAAGGATGTTGAAGCCTTCGCTGAAAGAATGAAGGATCAGGTTGTCCCAAGGGTAAGCGTTCCAGCTACTCCTGCAGCACGCAGCCTGGCAGAAGAAAGAGGCGTAGACCTGGAAGGCCTTTCGGGTTCCGGACCAAGAGGTCGGATACAGGCAGCAGATGTGCCCATGCAGGCACAACGGGTGATTCTCCAGGCTGGTTTGACGAGTTCAGTTCCCCTTGCTGGTAAACGAAAACGAATTGCCGAAAGATTAACTGCAAGCTATCAATCCACACCCCACATCTACCTCACAGTTGAAGTAGATATGACCGCCTCAGAATCTGCAAGAAAACGAATTAATGCGTTGGCGGAAAAAGAAGGGCAGCCGGCTATTTCAGTGACAGCGTTCCTGGCAAAAATGGTCGCGTGGGCACTGGGAAGGCATCCGTATCTGAATGCATCCTTGCAGGATGACAAGATTCTTTTGTCTGAAGATGCAAATATCGGAATTGCCACAGCTATCGACAACGGCTTGATAGTTCCAGTGATTCACAGCGCGAATATGCTTTCGCTTCGTGAAATAAACACAACGCTCCGATATCTTACCAAGCAAGCACGTGCAGGAGACCTCACTGCTAATGAAGTTTCAGGCGGAACGTTTACCATTTCCAATTTGGGAATGTACGGAATCAGTTCATTCACAGCGATCATTAATCCTCCGCAGTCTGCCATCCTGGCAGTAGGTGGACTGGTTCGAAAACCTGTAGTCGTTGATGATAATGACACAGTTGCTGTTCGACCGATGATGAACTTGACACTTGGGGCAGACCATCGGATTGTAGATGGTGCAGTTGCAGCCGCTTTCTTGGCAGACCTGGTCGAGGTGCTTGAAACACCTGAAATGGCACTTTATTAATTAACAAACGTTTGAGGTGAAAACTGGTATTACTGGTAAGTTAACTTAGAAAAAATGGAAATTTCATGGTATTATTATCAACAGACACATATCCGATTATAGTTCTGGATGAGTTTTCCAACACAGGAACCGACCTTGAGTTAGATAGGTTAGTTTAGAAAAAACAATTGGTAAATTAGGGAGAAGAAGATGCTGGGCAAGAAAAGAATCTTGATCGCCTGCGGAATTACCACCGCCACCTCAAGGGTGGTTCCTAAAGGTATCGAAGAAATTCTATATAAGCTTGGTATCCAAGTTATAATCCAACAGTGTAAGGCAAGTGAAATTTCGAGTCTGTCGATCAATACGGATCTGAATGTAATGATAATGCCTGTCAACACAAACAAAGATGTTCTGATAATTCAAATGCTTGCATTCTTGACCGTTATCGGCAAGTTCACTGTTATCGAACAAGTAGTAGAGAAATTATTGGCATATCCGAGTACTTTTACTCGAAGTTATGCACTCTAATTAGTAAAGGACATCAGTGAAAGTAACTCCATACGCTTTGATTTTTCTCGGACTGGCTTTTGCCTACGGTCTACAACTATTACTAACGGGTTGGCAAGCCAAGCGTTACTACAAACGCTTGAAGGTATTACGAAAAGCAGGTATGACTTCTGTTGGAATGGCAGGAGGAAAGTGGTCCGGTCGTGTTTATGGAGTTCTCGTGGTAGACGAGGACTATAAAATTCTCCACGCTGAAAAAATGTCCGGCATGACCATATTTTCCGGATTGAAACCAATAGACAGCCTTGTAGGACTGAATGCAAAAGACCTATTAGATGAGAACCGTATGTTTAGCTTGAAGAAAAAGTTCGTAGAGGCGTTTCGTAATGCAGCAAGGGAGTACTTTAAACCCGAAAACCTATCTGTAACTCCTGAGAAAATGTCTGATATCAAGAGTGTAAGAATGTACCGAAAGACAAAGGTTTAAAGTATATGATTGTTAACGAGAGGAGGTGGTTTTATCGAAAAATTCCTGTGTCTTGATCTATATTAATTGGTGATCTATAAAAATATAATAATTGGAGGAATATATGCAAGCACTAGCGTCAGCTGCAGAATGGTTCATCGGCCTCTTTAAGGCAGGTGGTGAACAATTTGTTGGCCTGGTTACAGGTATTGTCCCGTTGCTAGTCGTCCTAATGACCTTTGTAAACGCACTGATCACTCTGATCGGTCCTGAAAAGATTGACAAGGTTGGCGAAACAGCAGGAAAAGAAGGTTTGATTTATTACCCGATCCGATACATGATTTTGCCATTTCTTGCGGTCTTTTTCCTTACGAACCCGATGGCATACACAATGGGTAGGTTCCTACCAGAGAAGTACAAACCGGCCTTTTACGATTCGGCTGTCTCATATGTACATCCCCCACTGGGCATTTTCCCTCATGTGAATCCTGGAGAATATTTTGTCTGGGGTGGTATAGCCGCTGGTATCGAAGCTGCTGGTTATCGTGTTTCAGATCTGGCCATCCGCTACTTACTCATTGGTCTCGTTGTCATTCTGATCCGTGGTATTGTGACTGAACGGATTACTGCCATCATGTCAAAACGTAATGTTGTGGCTGAAGAAGCAGCAAGTTAGTAGGAGGACAAAATGAAAGGAATCAACAAACTCTTGGAAAGAATCGGTCGTGGTGTTGGTAGAGTTGTAGGCGCCATGTACCAAGCTGGTCGTGATTCAATTGACCAGGTAATCAAGAATGTTTTGCCCTTTATGGCATTCATTTCTCTAATCATCGGTATCATCCTCAAGACTGGTATCGGTGACTGGATCGCGAGAACCTTGTCTCCTTTGGCTGGCAGTCTTCTTGGTCTGGTTGTTCTGTCAATCATTATCGCCATTCCGGTGCTATCTCCCTTATTGGGACCTGGTGCGGTTATTGCCTCAATTATTGGTACCCTTCTTGGTACTCAATTTGCGACAAAAGCCATACCTGCCCAGTACGCACTTCCTGCACTTTTCGCAATCAACCCGCAGGTTGGTATGGATTTTATACCGGTAGGTCTTGCCCTTGGTGAAGCGGAACCAGAAACGGTAGAAGTGGGTGTTCCCGCTATTTTATTCTCCCGTTTCATTACCGGTCCACTGGCCGTAATTTTGGCATACTTTGCCAGCTTCGGCCTTTTTGTAAAGTAAGTTAAAATTGCTATGGGAGTGACAGACTTATGGACTTTCACTCCCATAACAAAATTCGAATTAATAATAGAGGAAAAATGACAGAGTATAAGAAAATCATCATTAAGGCAGGAGCCGGTGGTTGGGGTGGTCCTTTGGTTGTTCATCCAAAACCAGGAAGGGAAATAATCGCTTCGATTACAGGCGGAGGTATCCATCCAGTTGCACAGAAAATTGCGGATCTTACTGGCGGTATCGCCATGGACGGTTTTCGAGGTGGTGTAGCTTTTGATAAAATTGCGTGCGCAGTTATCGATTGTGGTGGTACAGCTCGGGTCGGAGTATACCCGATGAAAAAGGTTCCAACTGTAGATATATATCCAACTAAACCTTCGGGACCGCTGTTCCGTTTTATCACAGAAGAATTTCTCGTTACTGGAATTAGATTACAGGACCTGGAAAAGGACAACAGCTAATAATTGGTGTCCACAATTGCTGCGATGTTCTCCCATGGTTATTCGCCTGCAGAATGATATATGGGAGCACAGCTTTATCAAGTTGAGTAACGTGCATTTTAGGAAGGCAGAGAGGGAAAAATTGAACAAGTATTCGGCAACTGTCCTTCATGTAGGTCCATTGGTGAGCGAGTTTACTGAAGCTGGAATCTTGGTTTTTTTTGGAGAAAACGCCCCTGAGGAATTATATGAATTTTCTGTCATCCATGATGGTAAGACATTGGAAGCAGATCTAGTGCCTGGAGACCTTGTCTCCTTGGATGGAGAGAAATTCGAAATTCTGGCGATAGGAGAAGTCGCCAATGCGAATTTCAGAAATCTTGGCCATCTTGTAATGAAATTTAACGGTAAGACAACAGTTGAACTCCCTGGAGACGTTTGCGTGGAACAGAAATCTTTAGTTTTCTTAAGCCCTGGTTCCCGACTGGAAGTTTTTAGCAAAGACAATAATTAGAAATAGAGGTGGTATGTCGACATTGAGAGAAAGACTTATTGAACGGGAAAAGACACACGGACCTTATCGCATAGGTTTGGTTGGTGCTGGCCAGATGGGGACCGGTCTTATGTCGCAAGTTGAAAAAATGCACGGTATGAAAATTGTAGCTGTGTCGGACCTCATGCCAACTAGGGCGTTTGAAGCTTATGTTGAAGCTGGTGTTGAAGCAAAGAACGTTCATTGGGAAGATGAGAACATCCAGAAAGCAAACCAACTCATACTGGAGGGTCAAAGGATAGCTACACATTCTTCTGAATTTCTCGTGAAAATTCAAGCTTTAGATGCGATTGTAGAATGCACAGGTATCCCAAATGTTGGAGCTTTGGTATGTAATCAGGCAATTGAGGCCGGCAAACCGATCATCAACATGAATGTTGAAACCGACGCAACAATCGGTTATTACTTGACTCAAAAGGCAATTTCTAAAGACGTGGTTTATTCCTTGATCGCCGGTGATGAACCCGGAAGTATCAAAGAAATTTACGATTGGGCAGATGCTTTGGGTTTTGAAATTGCCATGATTGGAAAAGGAAAGAACAATCCTCTTGATAGATCAGGTAATCCAACTAACTTAGCTGAACGCGCAAAAGCAAAGAACATGAGCCCGAAAATGCTTGCCTCTTTTGTGGATGGAACCAAGACGATGGTTGAAATGACCTCTATCGGGAATGGTGTTGGTTTTATGCCCGAGGTCCGCGGTGGTCATGGTCCGATATGTGATTGGCGCGATCTGGCTAAGGTGTTTGTTCCAAAAGCAGCAGGTGGAATCTTCAGCAGCAAAGGTTTTGTCGATTATGCTGTCGGACCTGCACCCGGTGTATTTGTTGTGATTACCACTGACCATCCTAAGATTGTGGCTGATCTGAATTATCTGGGCTTAGCGGGAGGGAATAATGGATATTGGAGCCTATACCGTCCTTATCACCTTGCAAACCTTGAATCTCCAATCACAATTGCCAATGTTGTTATGGATCAGAGGGAGACCCTTAACATGAAGTTCAAGCCTGTTTGCGAAAGTATTGCTGTTGCAAAAAAAGACCTCCAACCAGGCGATACCATTGATGCTTTGGGTGGATACACCGTTTATGCAATGATTGATAAAGCTGAAGTCGCAAGGGCTGAAAATCTAGTCCCGATCGGATGTGCAGTCGGTGGTGTGATCACTCAGCCGATTAAACAAGGTGAAGCAATACGTTATGATCAAATCCAATTACGAGAGCAGGACTTAATTGTCCAATTGCGTCGTGAACAGGATCGAATGGTTTGGGGATAAACGTTGCAAATATTTGATACTTTCAAGCGTGCGACGAACACGGTTGTAGGTCTGGTTAACCGCGCGGGAGTGAATAACAATCGCGCGGTGGCTGCTTTAGCGCCTCAAGAAGTACAAGCAAACTTCTTGGCTGCAACGCATCGCTGCGCAAACCGAGATTTCGTTATAGGTTCTTTATCAGAAGCTAGCGTTCTCTTTAGTAGATCACGATTTCTGACATTAGCTCGTGGCGTTGGCTTGGCTGATGGAGAGAAAAGCGATATTGTACTTTTTGACATAAAGAGTAATAGAATCATAAACCACGGTGATGAGCCTCAGAACCTTGGCCTACACAGGCTCATATATACACACTCATCTTTCGAGTCAGTTCTGCTCTGTCATCCAAAATATTCAATTCGTAACCTTGCAAAGAAACAAGAACTCGACTTTTCTTTACTACCATCTGTAGAAAGCAAAATTGGACAAGTTGTAACCTGTGAATTGGGGGATTTGGAAAAAAGTGTTTCAAACCACACAGTCATTTTCGTCAGAGATGTTGGGGTTCTAAGCTTGGGCAATACTTTGGATCAGGCCTTGGAAAGAATTGAACTTCTCGAATGGATTTGTTGGCAAAACCTATTTGACGAATAATCGAAATCCTCAATTTTTATAGCTATTTTTATTACAATCAGGACTTTGTTTTACGCGAAAGTTAAAGAATTAAAAACTCGACTACTTATGCAGTGGAGTTGATAAGGTAAGATAAGTTTCGCACATTTAAAAAAGGGACATGGTCCCGATCACT
>CAZYIJ010000050.1:0-13419 GCA_964647425.1 uncultured Anaerolineaceae bacterium | reverse complement strand
TGTCAAGAATCAGAGCCGAATTGTATTGTGGGTGGTAGATGCGAATTTGGAATTAACAAGAGACAAAATTTAAGGGTCAGGAGCAAGATTCTATGGGATAATACAGCCAGACAATCCGGTCTGGGAGGCAGAAACTTGTTCGCCTTGTTACGCAGTGGGTTTGTTTCTGTCAAATACCTCACCCCAGATCTGAAGAGAAAGGGAATCATTTATGAATCAGAAAGTCGTCATTGCAGGGTCGTGTCGTACCGCAATTGGGAAAATGGGGGGGATGCTCTCAACTGTTCCCGTGGCCAAACTTGGCGAGGTCGTCGTCCGGGAGGCAGTTCGACGGGCAGGTATCCAACCAACAGATGTGGATATGGTGTACATGGGGTGCGTTCTGCAGGCAGCACAGGGGCAAAATGTTGCTCGTCAGGCTGCAGTCAATGCTGGCATTCCTGTTGAATCTCCTGCAATAACTATCAATGTTGTTTGTGGATCGGGACTCGAAGCAGTCAACATGGCAGCCAGAATGATTTTGCTGGGTGAAGCCGATGTGGTCGTAGCCGGTGGTATGGAAAATATGTCTGCTGCTGCTTACGCATTACCTCAGGCACGCGCCGGTTATCGTCTTGGCGATGGAAAACTGATCGATACGATGGTCAATGATGGCTTGACTGATGTCTTCAGTCAACTGCATATGGGTATCACGGCTGAAAACATTGCAGAACAATGGAATCTGAACCGCGAAGAACTGGATAAATTCTCTGCTATCTCTCAACAAAAAGCTGCCAAAGCTCAGGCTGAAGGAAAATTTAAGGACGAAATTGTACCAGTCCAAGTACGTATCAAGCGAGACGTTTTCGATTTTGTTGAAGATGAAGGCATTCGCCCGGAAACAACGGCAGAGGGGTTGGCTAAATTAAAACCCGCTTTCAAACCGGATGGGATGGTCACAGCAGGAAATTCCTCAACAATCAATGACGGCGCGGCGGCTGTGGTAGTGATGAGCGAAGCAAAAGCACGCGAACTCGGTGTCACACCTGAGGCATTTTGGCTTGGAAGCGCTTTGGAAGGCGTTGAGCCCTCGGTAATGGGTCTCGGGCCTGTGCCTGCAACTAGAAAACTGGTCGATAAATTGGGTATTAGTATTAGCGATTTTGACGTTATTGAGGCTAACGAGGCATTTGCTGCACAATCGGTAGCCGTGCTGCGTGATCTTGGTTTTGACCCTGAAAAATTGAACATCAATGGTGGCGCGATTGCTTTGGGGCACCCAATTGGCGCATCCGGATGCCGTATTTTGGTGACTTTGATTCACGAAATGAAACGTCAACAAGATGCAAAGCTTGGTTTAGCCACTTTGTGTATCGGTGGTGGCATGGGCTGCGCAACCGCAATCGCAAAACCCGAGGGTTAGAAAATGCCTTTTGTTAAGTATGAAACAATTGGAGCGGTTGGGCTGATCACCATCAACCGTCCAGAAGCCTTAAATGCGCTTAACAGTGCTATGCTGGCAGAACTAGACCAGCTTTTCGGCCAAATCGATTTGGAGTTTGTTCGCTGTCTTGTTATTACCGGGGCAGGGGAGAAAGCTTTCATTGCCGGAGCGGATGTTGCTGAAATGAGTGAGATGAACCAAACGGAAGCCAAGCTGTTTGGAGAAACCGGCAATACCTTGTTTAGCAATATTGAGAAGTACCCTGTGCCAGTGATTGCCGCAATAAATGGTTATGCCTTAGGTGGTGGGAATGAGTTAGCGCTCAGTTGCGACATCCGTTTTTGCAGCCAGAACGCTGTCTTTGGTCAGCCGGAAGCCGGTTTGGGCATCACCCCCGGATTTGGAGGCACACAACGGTTAGCCCGTGTGATCGGATCAAAATCCAAAGCCAAGGAAATCTTATTCACCTGCCGAAACATCAAAGCTAATGAGGCGTTGGAGATTGGCTTGGTTAGCGCAGTTTACCCTTCAGAAAGCTTGATGGAAGAAGCGCTAAAAATAGCTGCTCGCATAGCCAGCCATGCTCCTATTGCCGTCCGCAATATAAAAAAAGCGGTCAATGAAGGCTTGGATATGAGCATTGATGATGCCATCAAGCGCGAAATCGAACTTTTCAGCGCATGCTTTGCTACCGAAGATCAAAAAGAGGGCATGCAAGCCTTTCTGGAAAAGCGGAAAGAAAAAATTTTCAAGAATAAATGAAACTAGGAGCGTAGATGAAAGTAGCAGTTATTGGTGCAGGTACGATGGGAAGCGGAATTGCGCAGGCATTTGCCCAAAGCGAAGGGTACCAGGTGATTCTTACCGATATCAGCCTGGAGTTTGCCCAAAAAGGTCAACAACGCATCGCGAAAGGGCTCCAGAGTCGGGTTGAGCGCGGCAAGATGGAGCAGGAAGCAGCAAACCAGATCAATGCCCGAATAACTACTGGTCTGCTCGAAGATTGTGGCGACTGTGACCTGATCGTTGAAGCTGTGTTGGAAGAAATTTCAGTCAAAAAAGAAACTTTCAAGGCATTGGATGCCATTGCAAAACCAGAATGCATCTTTGCCAGCAACACCTCTTCTTTGTCGATTACCGAAATAGCCCAAGGATTGAATCATCCCCTGGTTGGTATGCACTTTTTCAATCCAGCGCCGGTTATGAAATTAGTTGAGGTGATCCCTGGTTTGTCAACGCCTGCAGAAGTGGTTGAGCTTGTTATGCGAATCGCACGCGACCTGGGCAAAACTCCGGTCGAGGTGAAAGAAGCACCAGGCTTTGTCGTCAATCGAATTTTGATTCCTATGATCAATGAAGCGGTTGGCATCCTGGCAGAGGGTTTGGCAAGCGCTGAAGGCATTGATACTGCCATGAAGCTGGGCGCAAATAACCCCATGGGTCCGCTGGAGTTGGGCGATCTGATCGGTCTGGACGTGTGCCTGGCAATTATGGAAGTACTTTATAGTGAGACCGGCGACAGTAAATACCGCCCTCATACCTTGTTGAGAAAGATGGTTCGAGGGGGCAAGCTTGGGCGAAAGACCGGTGAAGGTTTCTATAATTACTAAACAAGACCAAATAAAAAACGGGTGCGGCACAGAGGCAGCACCCGTTTTTGTATGCCTAAGCCATCTGTTTTAGTGCCTGACTTATGGTCAATTCTGCACCAGTGGCTGCTTTTATTTCATCGAGAGTATATGCAGGATTTTGTTCAATTAGTACAAACCCGACCTCTGTAACCTCTATCACTCCCATTTCTGTGACTATCATGTCGACCGCTTTTACAGCTGTAAGCGGCAAAGTGCATTCTTTCAACAATTTGGGATTGCCTTTATTGGTGTGTTCCATTGCAACTATCACCTTTTTGGCACCGCTGAGCAAGTCCATCGCGCCGCCCATGCCAGGCACCATTTTTCCCGGGATCATATAACTGGCAATGTCACCATTCTCTGCAACTTGCAGGGCACCTAAAACAGTCGTATCGACATGACCACCACGAATGATGCCAAAAGATAAGGCACTGTCAAAAAAACTTCCACCCGGAAGGATGGTAACAGGTAAACCGCCGGCATTAGCAATGCATGGGTCGATTTGGTCTTCTTCTGGCGTAGGACCAAGTCCAATAAAACCATTTTCAGATTGGAAGAGCACATCCCTTCCATCGGGAACAAAATTAGCTGTCAGGGTTGGCAAGCCAATCCCAAGATTGACCAGAGCACCATCCTTGAGTTCAAGGGCAACACGTTTGGCAATGAATTCCTGCATTTGCTGTTTGTCCATCATAATGCGCCTCCATCGACGATATGAGTTACAAATACTCCCGGCACAACCACCTCGTCCGGGCACATTTCTCCGATTTTTACAACTTCATTAACTTCAACGATCGAGATGTCTGCAGCAGCACCCATGTGTGTATTAAAGTTACGTGTTGCGCCGTGGAAGGTCAGGTTACCTCTCACATCAGCTTTTTCAGCAAACAATAAGGCAACATTTGCCCGTAATGGTTTCTCAAGAAGATACTTTTCACCATCGATATCGACAATTTGTTTGCCCTTTTCAACCTCAGTTCCCAGGCCTGTTTTTGTCAGAACACCACCAAGACCAAATCCACCGGCTCTAATCTGTTCAATCAATGTGCCTTGAGGAATCAAGACGACTTCGATCTCACCTTCCAACATCTGACGCCCTGTTTCTTTATTCGTTCCGATATGGGATGTCAAAATTTTCTTGAACATTTTGGCAACGACCATCTTGCCGACACCACGATCAATGAATCCAGTATCGTTACAAATGAGGGTCAGGTCCTTGGTGCCTTTTGCAATGAGGGCATCAATCAGGCGGTCGGGTGTGCCAACTGACAAGAAACCTCCAATCATGATCGTGTCGCCATCACGAACAAGGTTGACTGCATCTTCCAAACTTATCAATTTGTTCATTCTTCCTGCCTTTCCGTAGTCTATGATAATAAGTTATAAATTCTGCTGCTTTCGTGCAACTAACTCTTCGCAAATAAAACTGGCAACATCATCAGCATACTTACCGGGTCCAAAGCCAGCATCACAACCTAATTCCTTCGCCAATTCGTGGTTGATACGTGGTCCGCCAATTATCAGGAGAAAGCGCTTGCGCAATCTTTCCGCCTCGAGCAATTCTACCAATTCTGTCAGGTTTTGAATGTGAACATTCTTCTGGGTAACAGTTTGAGAGACAAGCATTACATCTGCATCAAACTCAACTGCTTTACGGATAAACTCTTCATTGGTTACCTGGCTGCCGAGATTGAGCGCTTCAATCATTTTGTAACGTTCCAGACCGTAGTGTCCGCCGTAGCCTTTCATGTTCATGATAGCATCGATTCCAACAGTGTGAGCGTCTGTACCAGTGCTGGCACCAATTACTTTGATCTTTCTGCCTATGTTCTGCTGAATAAAGAAGTCGGTTTCCTCCATCGTCATTACCGGGACATCAACCGAATCTACATGGATATGCGTGTAGTCAATAAAGTGACTAAGCATTCCGTAAATTACAAAAAAACTAAAATTTTTGTCCAGTGGGGCATGGTGTGTAACGATTGGTTCCACTAATCCCATTTTCATTGCAAGTTGTTTGGCGGCTTCAATTGCGGTTTCGCTATCCGGTACAGGAAGCGTGAAGGAAAGCTGCACTTTGCCATCGTTCATTGTATCGCCATAGGGCTTCAGCCGGTTGAGGTCCAGGGTGGTGTCGAAATCTGCTTTTGTGGTTGTGTAAAGTCCACTACTCATAATCTTCTCCTTGCTCGGATTGCGACTTTTGCTGGTGATAACGTTCGGAACCAAGACGGGATTCTTCCATCAGGAGTGGAATAAAGGGATTGAAGTATTGTTCTTCCTTCAACACCACACCGGAAAGACCCTTTCCGCCTTCAAATGGTCTCTTTACTCCAGCAAAGTGCCCTTCCTCAATCGTGCGGAAAAGACCATCCCTCTGAATGTTCTGAAGCAGGTCCAAGGCAAGATCAAGAACCTCGTTCGCACGCTGTTCCATAATGCCGCCTTCACGGAATTCGATATCGTGGCCAAAATCGGTCATTGTTGTTGCGATGTAACGCGCGTTTTCGATCGCAAGAGCTCGATCCGCCATGAAAGGGGTGTGAATAGCTTCGGTTAGCATGCCCAACAGATGAATTTTCTGATCACTGATTACCGTGACCATGTTGAAAAGTGCATCCTGAACATGAGCCTTGAAGATATTACCGGTCTTGAATTTGGTAGGCGGCATGTATTTCAGGGGAGCATTTGGGAAAATCTGCCTTGCCATCTGTGCCTGGGCAAGTTCGTACAAAAAGGCGTTTTTGAGTTCCGGGTTCATTTCGAAAGCATGACCAAGCCCCATTTGTTCTTCGAACATGCCAGCTTTGAGGGCAAATTGCTCGTTGATGAGTTGGGAAGCCAACACAGTATGGGCTTCTTCATAGGCATCAGAGGTGGTCAAATAGTTGTCTTCACCGGTATTGATTATAATTCCGGCGGCTGCGTTGATCAACCGAGAGAAGGATTGGTCGATCAAGGTACGCTGCATGTTGATATCCCGGAACAAAATGCCATAAAGCGCGTCATTCAACATTACGTCCAGTCGTTCAAAAGCACCCATCACAGCAATTTCGGGCATGCAAAGCCCCGAACAATAATTACAGAGCCGAATGTAGCGTCCCAGCTCCTCACCAACCTCGTCCAGCGCAGCACGCATGAGACGGAAGTTTTCCTGGGTTGCCATGGTGCCGCCAAAACCTTCAGTGGTTGCGCCGTAGGGCACGAAATCGAGCAGACTTTGACCGGTTGTGCGAATTACGGCTATCACATCCGCGCCTTGTTTGGCAGCTGCTTTCGCCTGGATAATATCTTCGTAAATATTTCCGGTTGCCACAATCACGTAAATCAATGGTCCTGAATGATCCCCATATTCCCGTAACTTTTCTTCACGAATGATACGGTTATGATGAATTTTTGCAACAGATTCCTTTGCTTTCTTTTCCGCCCACAATTGGATTTCCAACGGATCTACCGGTTCAACTTGACTCAAATCCAATTCCCCTTTGGCAATTCCTTCCGCAATCTCCTGTGGTTCCAAACCAAGTGAGATCGCTGCCTGACCTAACCAAAAAGCAGCACCATGTCCGAGCAATTGGCGGGATTCCAAATGGTCCACGACAACATTGGGCAAGGGTACGCCCAGAACATCAATTCCATCGATACCAAGCAGTCTGCAAATCGACCGTTCAATTGTTGACGTAGTGAATTGTTCGATATAGTCCTGCGTATCTTGTGCGATTTGCCTTGCAGCTTCACGCGCTTGCGATACTTTTTCTAAATCTAATCTGAGTTTAGCCATTGATCCTCCTGCCAGGCTGCCATCATCTCACGGAGCAGTTCTTCATCCACTCCAAGCAGCTCCGCAATTTTGATCGCGCCCGATGGGATTTGGTGAGCGCCTTCAATTTCATCCAGACGATAATCCATTAAGCTTTGAATTTTTCTGACCCGGGTAAGGTCTTCATATTTGTCTGATTCTTGATTGATTTGCTCGTCAGACATTTCATCCAGAGCTTCGGGTCTGATACCTCGAACCTGGTAAAACCGAATTCCCTTGGCAGGATGGACGGTGTAGTGAGTAGCAACCAAAAAGGTGCTGGAGGACGTCCCATAAGTTCTGCACAATACCTGGACGATGGCAGTCGCTTCAGCTGGATTGGTACCCCGACAGGGTTCATCCATCAAGATCAGTCCATTCTGGATCTGACTTCTGCGGTGGTGATTGCGGATTTGAACACACTCAAACCCGAAGGACGAAAGTCCCCGATCCAAATCGCCATCCTGACTCGATTCAAATGCCATAAAGTCGTAGAGCGGTGTTTGCAAACGTTCACAAATAGGGAAGTAGCCCAGTTGTGTCATCAGGAGTGCCAAAAAGACGGTTTTGAGAGCCACACTTTTTCCACCCATATTGGCGCCACTCAAGACAGTAGAGCCTTGCTGAAGTGTGATCGAAATGGGCGTGAAATGCAGCCCTTGTTTCTCGAGCATATCTGCAATCAGGGGGTGACGGCAATTTTCCAGTTTTGCCGACTCTGTCTCCGCAAGCACAAAAGGCTGTGTACCTTTCCAGCGGACAGCCAGGTCGGCTTTTGCAAGGCGAAAATCAAGGATCGCGCAGGTCTCAGCATTGTGACGCATCTGCGGAAGCCACTCCGCCAGTTTTTTGCCTAATTGCCATCGGATCTGTTCTTCGAGCTTGTCTTCCTCAGCTGTAACCAGCGCGCGTTGAGTGAGCAAGGTTTTGCGTTGATTTCCTTTTGCCAGAGAAATCTCGCGTTCCAATTCTTTTTTACGTTCCCGGATCAACACTAATTCTGGGGAAAAATCACTGTAGATATGAAAAGCAGGATTTCCCGTACCAGCAGGATCAAGCAGTGCAGAAGCCTCTTTCGTTACCTGAAAGCCTAATCCAGCAGCGGAGAGCAATTTTTTCAGTCTGCTAAGGCGAAAGAAGATCGTCAGAGCGCCCTTGAGTTCAAAAAGCTCGGTGTCATCAAGCCAACTGCCTTTTTCAAGCCTGGAGAAGGTTCCCCTAAGCTCCCGGAGTCGGGATAATTGGGTTTGGGCTTCAAGTACCTGGGGCTGTTTTTGCTTTACCATCTCCACAAGATGGGATATTGCAGATAATTCATCAAGTAAATCATCTTGTGTTGCTCGTGTGTAGAAACGTGTTGAATTTTTCAAGCGCTTGCCTTGTGGCGTGCGGCAATGGCAAGCCTGCAAAACTTCGGGCAGACCGACCTGGTTCAATAATTCCTGGGAAATCATGACAGATGTCTTCATAAAAAGCTCACATTAAAGCAGGTCCTAGATCGAGCACGGGAATCGTCAGATTTTGTTTCATTTTCTCCAGAAACAACTGAGAGTCGAAACTTTGACCACTTGAACATGACGGATTAAGGCAAACCATTCGCACATCAATAGGGCTTATTACTGCCAGATTGATATCGCGCAAACGTAGTTTACGGGCAGTCTCTGGTGTAAGGAATATTCGCGTGCCGTCATCAGCTACAAGGGTGAGTTTAGAAAAAATAGATTCTTTGAGCAATTCGTTAATCACCTGATCGGTAATCGCACCGCGTAAGTAAAGAAGTCGTGTCTCAGCGTTCAAATTATGGGCGATTTCCTTGCCGTAACCCATTAAAGAGGGAATATTCAGAGAGATAGTTTGATCTTTAGCTGTTACAGTTACCATTCGATTTTGTTGATCAGATTGGCAAGCATTCAGGATCAAGTTTTTGTCCAATTGGTCTACAGTGGGTGTCTGTAATACTTCCAGCGCGAACTTAGCTTTTTCTGCTAAAACCTCAGGATTGGAGGAAGTATCGGCGTTAACAGCAAGGATGACAGCTTCGCTGACACCGCAACCCGCCTGAGAACGACGAGACAAGGCACCGTCAATGATATAAAGGCAATCAGGCTCGTGCGCTCGAACCAAATCTGCAATCAGGCCAATTTCTTCTGCCGACCCAGGGCCAGCAAGCTCAACATAACCATCACTAAGTGCCCGGCAAATTACTACTTCACCAAGGGCTGTTCGAACATTGCTAAGCTCAAGAATCTCAAGCAAAGCGTCGCTTTTTTCCAAAGCGCCTTGAGCGCTGGCAATAATAGTGCCTGCTGGAATGTAAATTCGGGGTTTCGCGCGACCGCTAATGATATCTTTTGGTTCACCATCTCTGCCAATAGAAGTAAGGGCTAATGGACGCGTTTGGCCGGACGCTCGCCAGGCTGATATGATGTGATTCAGGCAAGTCGTTTTACCAGCATTTTTTGACAAGCCAATCAATGCCAGCGATTGCAGGCTTTCAAGACTTGCCAATTCAAGCAGTGTTTTCGTTCTTTCGAAAGCACCGGCGTCCGTATTTTTCATTGCCTACTTGTTATTTTTTCTGCGATTGCGAAGCAAGCCCTCTGGTTCAAGGGTCATCTTTTGACCAGCAAGCAAGCTGGCAACGCCAATCAGTTCAACCTTTTCTTCACCACGACATACCGGGCACTGGCATGTATTTTTGTACTCCTCAGGCTCCTTGTAAGTTGTGATCACGCCTTCAAAGTTTCTAAGGACTACATGATCTGGATTCTGGGAAATCATGTAATCTGGCATGACCGGAATTTTCCCACCGCCGCCAGGAGCATCGACCACATAGGTTGGTACACAAAAACCAGAGGTATGACCGCGTAAACCCTCGATGATTTCAAGCCCTTTTGAGATGGGAGTCCGAAAATGCGAAAGCCCAAGTGAAAGGTCGCACTGATAAAGATAATAGGGGCGAACCCGGATGTACGCCAGCCCATTAACCAATTTGCGCATCACGTGAACACAGTCGTTTACACCGCGCAACAGGACAGATTGATTGCCCAATTGCACTCCAGAATCAGCAAGCATGGCGGTAGCACGCTTTGAATCCGGAGTTATTTCATTGGGGTGATTAAAATGTGTGTTCAGCCAGACTGGATGATATTTTTTGATGATCTCGCACAACTCCGGAGTAATTCTCTGGGGGAGGACCACTGGAGTACGGGAGCCAATTCGAATAATCTCTACATGGTCAATTTTGCGCAATTCGGAGAGAATGTATTCCAACCGATCATCGCTCATCAGAAGTGCATCACCACCAGAAAGCAAGACATCTCGCACAGCCGGAGTCTTGCGGATATAGTCGATGCAGGCATCGATTTGATCTCGTGTGCGAGCGCCGTCTTTTTGTCCGGCCAAACGCCGGCGGGTGCAGTGCCGGCAATACATGGCACACATGTCTGTGATCAGGAACAATACCCGGTCTGGATAACGATGAGTTAGTCCTGGCACAGGAGAATCACCGTCTTCTTCGAGAGGGTCCAAAAGATCTTCCGGACTGCGATAGGCTTCATCTCCAGTTGGTACTGCTTGCCTTCTAACCGGATCATTCGGATCGTTTGGGTCGATCAGAGTCAGATAATAGGGAGTGATGGCCATACGGAAGTGTTCCAGAGCCTTCCGGGAACCTGCTTCTTCCTCAGGAGTAAGAGGAAGGAATTTTTTCAGTGTATCAACATCCGAAATGCGATGGGAGACCTGCCAATGCCAATCATTCCATTTTTCATCAGGAATTTCAGGGAAAAGTTCGCTTCGTCTGACTTCACCTTTCCTGTTGATGTATTTTTCTTCAGCTTTCATTAACCAACTCCTTTAATCATCTAAGGCTGCTACGATCAGGTAGCAGCAGCCTAAATCCGCAATTAGACGTAATTTTTCTCGAATATCTCGCGTAATGCTTTAGATTCGCGAAGCTCCTGAAGCGTGAATTCAGCGTGGTTTCGGGTGTAGCCGTTACCGATGATCATTGTGACGTCTTTTCCAACGCCTTCAGCGCCTAAAGCCGCGCGGGTAAAACTCGTAGACATGCTAAAGAAGTAAACCAACCCGCCATCGCGGACCGGAAGAATGGTCGACATTTCTGTACCGTGAATGTTGACAACGTTGATGGCGACGTCATATTCTTTTCCATCGTTGCATTCCAGGGCTTTTTCAAGTACTTCCACCGGGTTGGCTGCATCGGCAACGAAATATTTGTGTATAAAATTGTTATCCAGCAGGATCCTTTCGTATCGGTCATTCCTACTCATGCCAACTACATTCCCGCACGGTCCAACGCGTTTCATCGCTTCGTAACCGCAGAGCATGCCGCTTTTTCCACCAGCGCCAAGAATGAGCACAGAATCACCAGGTTTGATAATGTTGGCTGCCTGAGCAGGCGCACCAGCCACATCCAGAGCTGCAAGAGCAAGAGCTTCGGGCATATCTTCCGGTAATTTGGCATAAATGCCGCTTTCAAAGAGAATTGCTTGGCCTTTGATGTCAACCCGGTCGATTTCATGATGCACTGCCAGGATTTCTTCAATATGCAGGGGAGTAAGGGAAAGCGAGACTAATGAAGCAATGCG
This sequence comes from uncultured Anaerolineaceae bacterium, assembly GCA_964647425.1. Taxonomy (GTDB): domain Bacteria; phylum Chloroflexota; class Anaerolineae; order Anaerolineales; family Anaerolineaceae; genus Mesolinea. The sequence continues at coordinate 1,953 of CAZYIJ010000050.1, read as the reverse complement.
ATCACCAACTTTGATGTCCTTACGGTTTTGTAAAGCAGAGCCGATTTTAGCAATACTTCCCATTAGCATACCGCCAGACCCAGTTACAGGGTTTTGCATCTTGCCGCGTTCGCCAACAATCTCCAGGATCATTTTGCACAAACGCTCTTCGTTTTGCTCAGATGCAGTCCAAAGTTGTCTGAAACTAGCTGAGTCGATGTTCAGAGCGGAGACATCAATCAGAATCTCATTGTCGTAGATCTCCATCGTGTTGTCGATTTTTTGAGCAGCTTGTGGAAGCAGCCCTCTAGGCTCGATCACGCGGTGAGCACCATATTTATTTCCCATTGCCATAAAACTCTTCCTCCATAGATAGATTATTAATATGCACGCTCTGGCATGCCCAAAATCTGACGGGCTTCTGCCGGCGTGGCGATTTCCAAGTTCAATTCTTTTGCGATTCGGACGATCCTCTCGACAAATTCTGCATTTGAAACGGCTTGTCGCTCCCGGTTATATTTCAGGTTGTCCTCAAAACCAACGCGTACATGCCCACCAAGAAGCATACCCATCACGTTCATGTCAAGCTGGCAGCGACCAATACCAGTTACTGTGAATGTTGCGTCTGCCGGGATCGATTCCTTGAGGAAAAGCAAATCGCGTGGAGTGCCAGTGGCTCCTCCATTTACACCCAACACAAAGTTAAAATGCAGAGGAGGCTTGATGTGACCCTTGCGCACAAGGCGCAGCGCCATGTCGACGTGGCTTTTATCAAAGCATTCCAGCTCAGGTTTAATACCGCGCTCGTTCATGCGGGATGCAAATTCTATGATCATGTTTTCAGTATTAACAAAAATATCATCACCACCGAAGTTCATCGTTCCACAATCCAAACTTGCCATCTCAGGATTCAACTCGGTTGGCTGCAAACGCTCTTCAGCGGTCATGCCAGTTGCACCACCAGTAGAAGGTTGGATGATCACATCCGGACAAGCTTGCTGGATGGCATCAATAATCACCCGAAAACGTTCGCGATCCTGGGTGGGGGTGCCGTCATCAAAGCGGGCGTGCAGGTGAATGATTGCCGCACCAGCTTCATTAGCGAGTTTTGCTTCACGCACATACTGATCGATCGTGTAGGGGACAGCGGGGTTCATTTCCTGGGTAACTTCAGCACCGCTGATCGCTGCGGTGATGATGACCTTGTGTATACTCATAACTCTCTCCTTTTCGATTTCTGACTTGGTTTAACCAAGGCGTTGCTTGTCTTTTGGGGTAACACAGGTGCCGCTTGCACGGCAAACCAGCACAGGTTCAGCCAGTACTTCTGCCGCGGAATCCGAAATTTCAGGTCGGGGGGCAATGACTTTCCAGGCTTCAAAAGCCATTTTGCGGGAGGTGTTACCTTCGCTTGTGATCCAACCTTTGGCTTCAATAAAATCACCAGCATATACCGGAGCAAGGAATTCGATGGCATCGTAGGCTCTGAAAAGTCCTTCATCACCGTCGCGGCGGATCAATAATTCTGTAGCCACATCACCAAACAGCTTTAACAGAAAAGCTCCATCAACTAGCCCGCCGCCGTAGTGAGCATTATCTGCGCCAATTCTCAATCGTATTACAACTTCAGTCACCTTAGCTCCTTTCGATTAAAAAACGCTATGTGTCATCTTGAACACATAGCGCTCCATGCAAGTGCATGACAGTGGCCGGACTTAGTTCGGCTCACCAAGGTAGGGGAGAGGACTCTCCTTAGCCCTTTCGGCGACGGATAATTTGTTTCTTCTCCCAGTCCTGGGATCCTACGAAGTCTCTACGCGATCCGCCGCGCCTCTATCGGTAATATTTAATTTTATCAGATAAATACTGACAAAATAATTATAACTTGACCATAAATTTTGCGAAAGGGGGCAAATTTAATTGTAAGAGCAACATGATAATGTCCTAAAGTAGCAAAATAGAAATGTCCTAATT
>CAZYIJ010000049.1:0-13576 GCA_964647425.1 uncultured Anaerolineaceae bacterium | reverse complement strand
ATGAGCCGATTTTCCAATACGGACCTCTGGACCAGGGCTACTTCCCGGAGGGGCTCTACACACCTCCGTCTGAAGAAGCCATGCTTTTTGACATTGAATACGCCAAAAAAATTGGCTGCAATATGATTCGAAAACATGTCAAAGTTGAGCCACTGCGCTGGTATCACGCTTGTGACAAGTTAGGGATGATCGTCTGGCAGGATATGCCCAACGGTGGGCGCACCACCAAGGATGCCATTGTTCTGTTCACCTTCACCTCTGGCATCCACCGCTACGATCAGCATCGCCTCAAACGGTTTGGTCGTGAGGACCCTGAAAATAGGGAAGAATTCCGAGCAGAACTGCAGGACATGGTTGAAACGCTCTATAACTGCCCGTGCATTGGCGTTTGGACACCATTCAACGAGAGCTGGGGACAGTTCCATGCTATTCGCATAGCCGAATGGGTCAAAACACTTGACCCTACAAGGCTGGTTGATCATGCTTCGGGTTGGTTTGACCAGGGTGGGGGTGACTTTCAGAGCCGGCATGTTTATGTGAAACCTTTGAGCGCGCGCATACCGGACGATCGCATCCTGGCTGTAACTGAATTTGGCGGCTACACCATGCAGGTGCCCGACCATGTTTATACCGATCGTGAACGCTTTGGTTACGGTCATTACCAGGACGCCGAATCACTGACAGCAGCATATCTCAACTTGTTGGAACAGCAGGTCAAACCACTGATCCCAAAAGGTCTTTCTGCTGCTATTTACACCCAAACCAGCGATATCGAGACCGAGATCAATGGATTTTTGAGCTATGATCGCAAAGTTGAAAAAATGGATTCCCAGATCTTACGCGAAGCCCACCAGGAGTTAATCGAGTTACTTTAATAGAAAGAATATTTATTTAAGGTTTTTCATGGAACTATAAACTTCCATTTGGGTTTTAAAAAGAGAAGGTTTTGTGAGAAATTGCTATTTCGGTTACAATTAAAAGGCATTGCCTCATATTGTAAGTACAAATTGGCAACTAAATCTTGCGGATTTTAACAGTTTGTATATAATTACTTTAGTTCTTTTAGTCCAAAGACCCCTTGCCTTAAAAATATATGATTTTGAAAGGAGGTTTTGGTCCGGTATTTGATCCTTTGTCTTTTGTTTAATCGTTTGTTAATTACATAAAAATCAATAAGGAGAAATCATGAAAGAAAGAATTCAAAAGTACGGCGGTTTTATGGCGTCAATGGTTGTTCCAAACCTCGGCGCATTCATCGCCTGGGGGTTGATCACTGCTATGTTCATCGCGACCGGCTGGATCCCGAACGAAAGGTTCTCGACTCTGGTTGGCCCAATCCTGACTTATTTGTTACCGATCCTGATTGGCTACACCGGCGGTTATATGATCCATGGTCAGCGTGGTGGTGTTATGGGCGCTCTGACAACAATGGGTGCCATCGTCGGTTCTACCATTCCCCAGTTGTTGGGTGCCATGATCATGGGGCCCCTGTCTGCCTGGATCTTGAAGAAGTTTGACGAATGGATGGAGCCCAGAATGCCAGTTGGCTTTGAGCTCCTGATCAATAACTTCTCGATGGGTATCCTTGGAACACTACTGGTCTTGTTTGCCATGCTAGTTATGGGTCCAGTTGTGACTGCCATCAGCAATGCCTTTGGTGGTGTTGTTCAGTGGTTGGTCGATATCAAGTTGCTGCCTTTGGTTGCCTTGATCATTGAACCCGCAAAGGTTCTCTTCTTGAACAATGCTCTGAACATTGGCGTTTTGGCACCACTTGGTGCAGTTGCCTCCCAGGAAACTGGCCGCGCAATCCACTTCATGCTCGAAAGCAATCCTGGTCCTGGTTTGGGTTTGCTGTTAGCCTACACCGTTGCCGGTAAGGGCATGCTCAAGCAGTCTGCCCCTGGTGCAATCGTCATCCACTTCCTCGGCGGCATTCACGAAATCTATTTCCCCTACGTGCTTGCTCACCCCATTATGATCCTGGCCATGTATGCTGGCGCAATCCTTGCCAACTTCTGGTGGGTCGTTACTGATGCAGGTCTGGTTGCCACCCCATCACCAGGCTCAATCTTTGCCTATATTGCCATGACTCCTAAAGGCTGGCATTTCCAGGTTCTGTTGGGCGTTTTGATCGGTGCGGTTGCTTCCTTCCTGGTTGGTGTTCTGATCTTGAAACGCTGGCCAGTCAAAGAAGATGAAGAAGATGTCGAAGAGTTTGTTGAAGAAGCAGTTGGAGCCTAATTTTATAAATATTAGTTAGAAAAGACGTGTTCAGGCAACTTGTTTGCCTGAACACGGTTTGGAGAATTTGAATATGAGTAACACAATTGAAGCAAAAGATATCGAAAACATCGTCGTCGCTTGTGAGGCAGGTATCGGATCGAGCCTGATGACGGTTAATGCCATGAAGAAAAAAATGAAGGCTGCCAAGCTGGATAATATTAATATTTTTCATAAAGCAGTTTCGAATCTTGATCCCAAAACAAAATTCATCATCTGCCATGAGGGCATCAAGAAGTCAGTACAATCAAAAGCCCCTGAAGCGGTTGTGCTGAGTTTTAAGTTTTTCTTCAATGACCCATTGTTTGACAAACTGGTAGCAGACATTAAGGATGGGAAGGAAATCGTCGCTAACTAACGATTCCTAAAAACTACTATGATAATCTCATGGCCAAAGGCTTGCCCATTAGGAGGGTTATTATGTCACGTATATTAACAGAAGAACTCATTCATTTAGATTCAAAAGTTCAGAGCAAAGAAGAGGCAATTCAAGCTGCTGGTGAATTATTAGTTCAGGCTGGGCGTGTGGAAGCCCCGTATGTAAAGGGCATGCTGGCGCGTGAACAAACTATGTCAACCTTAATCGGGAACGGGGTTGCCATCCCCCATGGAGAATTCCCAGATTTAGAATACATTAAAGAAACAAGCATCTCGGTATTGCAGATCCCTGAGGGAGTAGCCTGGGAAGAGGGAGAGCTTGTCTACCTGGTGGTTGGAATTGCAGCGACGTTCGAGGAACACATCGGTATTTTACAGAATCTTGCTAATGTCGTTGACGAAATTGAACGAGTTGAATTTTTGTCAAAGACCACCAATAAATCTGACATTATCGACGCCCTTACGGCATAAATTGCCACCTTTATCATGAAAGGACTTGAGATGGACGAAAAATTCCGAACTTATATTGAATTAGATTATCCTCTTCCCGATAAAGTGATGGGATGGAATATGTATGGCGCGGGGTTGGAGAATGTCGGTCGCGATGGAAAACCTGAATTCTTCCCAATGCCCGAACCAGGTCCGGATCAAATTTTGGTCAGGGTGGATGCGGTTGGCTTGTGCTTTTCGGATGTTAAATTGATTAAACAAGGTGGACAGCATCCCAAATTATATACCCGGGATCTCTCGGTCCAACCCACCAGGCTCGGTCATGAAGCCGCCTTCACCGTTATCAAGGTAGGCGAAGAACTGAAAAACCGCTTCAGACCCGGTCAAAAACTGGCTATCCAACCTGACATTTATGTAAACAAAGTTGCTACTGCCTATGGTTACACCATTCCTGGCGGCTTGATTCAATATCACCTGATTGGGAAAGAAATTTTTGAGGCAGATGATTCTGAATACCTGATTTCTGTGGAAGGCAATTTGGGCTACTCAGAGTCCGCTCTGACGGAGCCCTGGGCATGCGTTGAGGCTGCTTACACTCAGAGACGCCGTTTATCTCCCTTGGAGGGTGGGCTGATGTGGATTGATGGTCCGCTTCACGCTGAAAAAGCTTACTCTTTTGAAAAAGGGCTCGAAAAACCCAGCAAAATCTACCTTAGCAATACCACGCCTCAAATTCTTGAGTTGGTTCGCAGCCATACGCAAGCTGAAGCGATTGAAGTGGGCGAACTCAAGCAAGATCAAATTGCTGCTTTCGCCCAGGAAGCTACAGATGGAAAAGGGTTTGACGACATTGTCTTGCTCGAGCCGCGCAATGCTGAGCTTGTTTCGGAAATTGCAAAGCAGATCGCATTCAGAGGCACGCTGACCATTGTCAGTGATCAACCCCTGGATGGCCTTACGGTTATTGATGCCGGGCGAATCCATTACCACTACACGACCTACATCGGCACCAACAGTACTGAAATAAGCGCTGCTTATGGCGAAGAGAGAAACCGTTCAGAATTGATGGCAGACGGATTGCTCGTGGTGGTTGGTGGGGCTGGTCCAATGGGTCAGATGCACGTGCAGCGATCACTTGAACTTGTGCCAGGTCCCAAAACTGTGGTTGTGACAGATATCAACGATGAACGTTTGCAGGCTTTGCGACAAAACGGCGATCCGATCGCTGAAAAGAACGGCAAGAAATTGATCCTGGTCAACACAATGAAAGAGGGCGTTGATCTTGTTGAGATCATCCGTGAGCTTTCAGACGGAAAAATGGCAGAAGATGTGGTTGTTTGTGTGCCAAACGCCAAATTAATGGAAAACGCCGCCTTGCTTTTGGGTAAAAACGGGATGCTCAATTTCTTTGCCGGAGTTCCCAACGGCACCACTATTAATATTGACCTGAACAACATCTTCCTGAACAATATGCAATTGACTGGCACTTCAGGGTCTTCAGTTTTTGATCAGAAAACAGTCATGTCAAAAGCCAGGTCTGGCTCTCTCTCACCCAACCTAAGTGTTGCCGCGATTGGCGGTTTGAAGCAGGCTGTGGCTGGAATGGACGCAATGATGGCTGGCACCTTTACAGGGAAAATCATTATCTACCCTCAATTGGAAGACCTTCCGCTCCTTTCGTTAGCAGATGTTGCCAAAAATTACCCCAAGGTTGCAGAAAAAATGGGACCAAACCATACCTGGAACCGGGAGGCAGAACAGGTGCTAATCGCAGAGTTTTGGAAAAATGAGTAACTCAGTGAATAAAGCAAATAACCAAGCCAAGAAACAGGGCTATCGTTTGTATGCCCAAACTGTTCTGATTGGCGCAGCCTTAGGAGCATATTACGGCATTTTTTACCGAAACCCAGGTCGCCCGATCGATTTTAGCCCGGTAGTGCTTCTGAGCTTGCTGTCGGCGATTGTTGTCACAGTTATTCAAATTTGGAAAAAAGGCTATTCTGCTAAAGAGAAACTGATTACTTTCCTGAAATCTTTTGCGATGTTCTTTTTGTTTCTGGCAATGTTGGAAGCCAGACCGCTTTTTGAACAATGGGGCGGAAGGGGCTTGGTTATTGCATTTACTACCCTGATGGGTGCTTTGGTCGGTTTTGTCCTGGGCTTGAAAAAGAAGCCTGTGGCAACCAAGACGACGGAGACCAAGAAATGATCTATACCATCACCCTTAACCCGGCATTGGACAAACAGCTGACAGTGGCTGACATTCGGTTTAATGACGTTTTGATTGCTGAAAGAGTCCAGTTGGATTTTGGCGGAAAAGGATTCAATGTCTCTCGTATGCTGCAGAAACTAAATCAGCCTTCCAAAGCGATTGGATTGCTGGGTGGGCAGACCGGGAAGACAATTGAAGCAGGTCTACAGGAACAGGGCATTGAGGTGGTCGCAATCCCCATTTTGGGCGAGACGCGAACCAACGTCAGTGTTGTCACGCCTGGCGGCAGCAAGCACATCAAAGTCAACGAAAAAGGACCAACGGTCTCAGAAGTTGAACTTGAGTTGATCTATAACTATATCTCTCAAAATGCTGCTGCTGGAACTATGTGGGTTCTGGCTGGCAGTATACCCCCTGGGGTGGATGTCTCTGTATATCAGGAAATGACTCAAAGAATCAAGCAACTTGGCGGCGATGTCGTTTTGGATACCAGCGGTGAAGCACTCAGGCAAGGTGTCCAGGCTCAGCCAAAACTCGTCAAACCGAATTTATTCGAACTTTCGCAATTGGTTGGGAAGCAAATTGCAAACTTACAAGAGATTTTGGATAATCCAACGATTACTCATGATGTAGGAGCAGAATTTGTGGCCATCTCGGCAGGAGACAAAGGGGCACTATTGACTGACGGCGAAAATACAGCGATCTGTTTGCCCCCGGAAATTCAGGAAGCCAACCCGGTTGGTGCCGGAGATGCCATGGTGGCAGGACTCAGTTTTGCCCTTTACCATGGTTATGATCTTGAGCAAGCCTTGATGCTCGGCGTCGCTTGCGGTACAGCTTCCGCGATGCAGTCAGGAACCAGGATGCCCGAATGGGATGTTGTTGAAGAGGTTCGTCAACGAGTGAAAATAGTTTAGGAGGAAATCATGGGTTACGATGTCAAATTAACAAAAAATTACGACGCTAAACCTGAGAAAGTCATCTCAGTTTGCAAGAAAGTGGCTGTTGCGTTGGGTGGAAAGGTTCTTTCCCACGATGAGACGGGTAAGATATTAAACATCCAGATGGATAAAAAATTACAGGGGAGAGTTCTGGGAGATCGCAGCAAACTTGAGATCAAATATTCCTCCCCGACTGAGGAGTCCACGCAATTGGATATCCTCACTTATCCATTGGATGTGGTCGGTCGGAAATTGATGTTTGGCGCCAGACCTGGGGTGGTTCAAACTGTTTTGAAGGTGTTCTTTGAGCAAGTTGAGGAAAACTTAAAAAATTAATATGAACTCAATGAACCAGTTTGAAAATGCGCCTGTTGACGGTGCCACCAGGTTAATTTTTGTACGTCACGCCCAGACGGATGCGAATGCCAACCATTATCTGCAAGGTCAATCGGATGGTGTTTTAAACGAGACCGGTTTGGCGCAAGCGTCCTGTATTGCAAAGCATCTTAAATCTTTTTTCATCGAAAAAATTTACTCAAGCAATCAAAAACGGGCTGTCGCTACTGCCACTGCCATTGCCAATGAGCACAATTTGGACGTGCAGACTGACCCCAGGCTGCAGGAGTGGAATGCCGGCGATTGGGATGCTATGCCAGCCGTTGATTTTCTCAAAATGATCAAAGAGCAGGGTCTTAAAGGGTCCACCTTACAACCACCAAATGGTGAGACCTTCCAACAGGTTCGCAGCCGGGCTGAAGCTGTGCTTGCTGATATTTTGAGTGAATCTAAGGGTAAAAGTGTTTTGATTTGCTCGCATGGCGACTTTATCCGCTCCATGATTGGTATTTTGATGGGCATAGACATTGATATCGCGGAAAATTTTTTGCTTGACAATGCGTCTTACAGCATTCTTGAACAACAACAAGATGGCTGGAAGATTCTGACTTTAAATAGAACATCTTAAATGGAGGCAGTACAATGAAATCTTTAGGAATTGGAGTAATTGGACTGGGGGCAATCGGAGGTAAGCACGTTAGCGTGCTGAAGAACCTTCGAGAAGCAACAATCGTAGGTGTCTCGGACCTGAATCAGGAATTGGTGGACAAGACTATTGCTGGGACTGCTATCCAGGGTTACACCGATTACCGCCAATTGTTGGCTCGTCCAGATCTGGACGCAGTGATCATCGCAACCCCGGATCATTTGCATAAAGACATTACGATCGAGGCAGCTCAAGCCGGAAAACACATCTTGGTCGAGAAACCGATCGCTACCACAGTCGAAGATGGGGAAGCCATGCTGCAAAAAAAGCCAATGTGAAATTAATGGTCGGCTTTACCTTACGCTTCGTCCCTCATTATGTCCAGGCTCGTGAGATCATTCAGAGTGGCAAACTCGGAAAAATTGTCAGCGTCTACTCACGTCGCATGAACGTGATCACCCAGGCGGACCGCCTTGGTGGTCGCATCGGTGTGCTCCATTTCCTTGGAATTCACGACTTTGACTTGCTGCATTGGTTGCTGGGAGTTGAACCTGACCAGGTTTATACCGCTGAATCGACCAGTGTTGAAAAGCGCCATCCGCAGGAAAATGAAACCTTCAACACTTTCAAATTCAAAGACGGCACACTGGTGTGTGCTCACATCGGATGGAACTTAACCACCGCTCACCCCGGGGGTCGCGACTTCAAGTTGACCGTCATCGGTGACAAGGGCTCCCTTGATATCGACCTTGCCAGCCAGGGTTTGATGATGTATTCCGAATCTGGTTCAAAATTCCCATCCACGGCTCCAGGTCTGGATGTGGAAGATAAAGCCTTCATCGATTGTATTCTCGATGACAAACCCGTACCTTCAACAGGCGAGGATGGCATTACAGCACTGAAGATGGTTCTTGCAGCAATCGAATCGATCGAAAAAGATGCTCCAGTCAAAATCGACTGAGACTAAAGCGGAGAAAGCAAGGGACAATCAATGAATAGAGTAGAAAAATTAGCAGACTTCATCTCAAAAATTAAAGGGCAACTGATCGTCTCGTGCCAGGCGACACCACAGGAAGCATTATTTGGTGCTGATATCATGGCGAAAATGGCTATCTCGGCTGTCAAGGGTGGCGCGAAAGGTATCCGCGCCAACACACCTGCTGATGTGCAGGCTATCCGGCAGGCAGTTGATGTACCTCTGATCGGGCTTTATAAGGTAGTTTTCCCAGGAACTCCCGTGATCATTACCGCAACCATCGAGCACGCTTTGGCAATTGCTGAGGCAGGTGCAGATGTGATCGCAATCGACGCGACTTTTCGTCTTCATCCTGAAGACGAAGTGCCGGAACTCATTCGCAAGATCCATGAACAAACCGACTGCCTTGTGATGGCGGATATTTCCAATTTTGAAGAAGCAGAAGCCGCGATGATTTCCGGTGCTGATGTGGTCTCAACTACCCTTTCGGGATATACCGATTACACTCCTAAGTTAGATGGCCCAGACCTTGAGCTCGTACGTGAGATCGCCTCAAAACTTCCGGTGCCATTATTTGCTGAAGGACGCTACCATTATCCTGAGGAAGTCGCAAAAGCCTTTGAATACGGGGCTACGGCCGTAATTGTGGGTGGCGCGGTCACCAGACCAAAAGAAATTACTGAAAGATTTGTCAGAGCAATCCGGAAGTAATCAAATGTAAATGATAAAACAGATTGTTGGAAGCTTCCAACAATCTGTTTTTCTAAGGAGAAGAAGATGTCAAACTACTTAATTGGGGTCGATATTGGTACAGGATCTTCCAAGGGCGTTTTGATCGAAACCAGCAGCGGGAGCGTTATTGCCCAGGCAGCTATCCCCCATGGCGTTTCCCTGCCGCATCCCGGTTGGGTGGAACAGGACGCTGAGAAGATTTGGTGGAGTGAATTTGTTCAAATCGTGCAGGAATTACTGCAAGAATCCAAGGTTGAAGTCAAGAATATTCTCGGTGTAGGCGTTTCCGGGATTGGTCCGTGTGTCTTGCCAGTGGACGAACAATTTAACCCTCTCAGACCAGCAATCTTGTACGGCATTGATACAAGGGCAACTGCCGAGATCGAGCAATACCTGCAGGAATTGGGTGAGGAAGAAGTCTTCAGGCGGGCTGGCTGTGAACTTTCTTCTTCGGCTGTCGCTCCGAAAATTTTGTGGCTCTTTAACAACGAGCCTGAAATTTACAAGAAAGCACGCTGGTTCCTGAGTAGTCAGAATTTTATTGTCGCTAGGCTCACTGGCAAGGCCTCAATTGATAATTACACCGCCTCAACCTATTCGCCGATTATTGATGTTGAGAAGCGGAGTTGGATCGACGAAACCACTGCTGGCATCAACCCAACGGCAAAATTACCCGAAAAATACTGGACCAGCGAGGTGGTGGGGGGAGTAACTGCCCAAGCAGCTCAAATAACGGGATTGCGGGAGGGTACGCCTGTCATTGCCGGCACAATTGACGCGGCAGCAGAAGCTGTCAGTATCGGCAATTATTCCGTTGGCGATACCATGGGCATGTTTGGCAGCAGCAATTCGATCATCGCCATTACTGATGCCTACACCCGCTCCAAAACCTTTTGGGGGCTCAACTGGCTCTTCCCTGACCAGTATGCAGTCGTTGGCGGAATGGCAACAGTTGGCAGTTTGACGAAATGGTTTTTGGAAACTGTTTATCACCCTGATCCGGAAATGGAAGATCAGAACCCCTACGCTCAGATGGCAGAATTGTTGAGCATGTCCCAGCCCGGCGCGAACAACCTGGTGGCGCTTCCTTATTTCGAAGGCGAACGCACACCCATCAACGATCCAATTGCCAGGGGCGCCTTTTTTGGCCTGACGTTGCGGCACACCCAGGCAGATTTGTACCGGGCATTGTTGGAGGCGGTCGGTTTTGGCATTCGTCATAACCTCGAAAAACTTGCAGAAGAAGATATAGAGGTTAAGCTGATCAACGCGGTTGGCGGAGGGGCGAAAAACCTGGGTTGGATGCAAATAATCTCTAATATTGCGGGTATCGATGTACGGATCCCCCAGGGTATCTCAGGGGCGGCTTACGGAGACGCGATTTTGGCGGGGATTGGTGTTGGGCTTTACAAGGATGCCTCCCAGGCAAAAATTTGGGATAAAACCGCTCTCTACCTGAAACCCGACCATGCTGATGTTGAGGTTTACGACCGGCTCTATAGGGTCTACCGTAATCTCTACGAACAGACTAAGAACTTGCTTCCCTCATTAATTCAGTGAGGAATGCAGCCCACGACAACTATGTTTCTTATCCCCTCCTGGGAGAGCGATTGAGGGGGTGGGTTAGTATCAAGATACCGGGTTGCGTTACTGTTATGTTGAGGGTCGAACCTGGCAACTTAGAGGACGGCATCCAAACCGTCCTAACATTTTATATTCCATCTTGTTTTCTAAAATTATTTGTGTTACAATGTAACACATAAACCGGAGATCAAAATGAATACAACAGTAACAATAAGACTTGATAACGACGATAAAGACTTAATCGCCCGCTATGCTCGCAACAAAGGTCGCTCTATCTCGGATATCGTACGAGAAGCCATCCTTGCCCAAATCGAGGACGAATACGACCTTGAACTTTACCGCAAAGCGATCGAAGATTATCGCAAAAATCCGGTAAGCTATTCGCTCGATGAAGTTGCAAAATTACTTGAGATCGAAGAATGATCTACCAGGTAAGGCTTGCTGAAAAAGCCTTGAAACAGCTAAAAAAGCTGGATAAACCTGTACAAAAATTGATCCTCAATTGGCTGGAAAAAAACCTGGAAGGGACTGATGAGCCCAGGTTGAAAGGCAAAGCACTTGTCAGTAATCATTCTGGTGAATGGCGTTATAGAGTTGGTGATTATCGACTGATTGCAGATATTCAGGATGAACTCGTGACCATCCTGATCATTGCGGTTGGGCACAGGAAAGATATTTATTGATTCTTGAATGTCCCATCTAACCCCTCTTTAGGTTGTGCGCATCCTACTTGCATTATTGCGAACAGGGAACAGGCAAGGGACGGCTTTCAAGCCGTCCCACTACGAATTACCTTAGATCCTTGTCTTTGCTAAGAATACCAAAACCTCTTACGGCACAACAAACTTCAACAAGGTATTGCTCAAGGCGTCTGAGACCCAAACACTGCCATCCTCACCGATGGTGACACCGCTGATGATATTCATGGTGTAGGTGTTGTCAAACCCGCCCCAAATCCGCACGAATTGACCCTCCCCATCAAACACAATCACTCTTCCCCGGTCAGGGTCGGTCAGGTAAACATTGCCATTCTCATCCAAGGCAAGGAAAGGTTTGTTGTCCAGCGTATCGCTGCTCCAGGCATCGACATCCCACATATTCACGCTTTGGAATTGCAGCCCGCTGGCGTCCGGCGCGAAGACCTGCACGCGGTAATTCCAGGTATCGGCGATATAAACCCGGCCATCCTCGGCGATGTCGATCCCAACCGGCTCATCCAATTTGCCGGCTTCCAGCCCCACACCACCAAATTGTGTCAGGTAGGTACCCTGGCTATCGAAGATCACTACCCGTTGCTTGCCGGTATCCGTCACGAAAACGCGATTGTCTTTGTCAACAGCTATGCCGCGCGGACCCCAGAAACCATCCACTGTGCCAGCCACTTCGAAACTGTTCCACATTCGCAGAAATTCGCCTTCAGGAGTGAAAACCTGGATGCGGTGGTTCCAGGTATCGGCAACATAAACCAGCCCATCCGGACCCACAGCCAAACCCCAGGGTTCATTGAACAAGCCACCCGGCACTTCGCCATCCAGAACGTTGCCGTAACTACCCCAGGCATTCAGGAACAAGCCCTGAGCGTCCAGGTGCACAATGCGATGGTTGCGCGAATCTGCCACGAACAGGCTGCCATCCGGAGCGGTCGCGATGTCCCTGGGGGCGTTGAAGGGCAGCTCGCCGCCCACGCTGATTACCAGATCAGGCTCAAGGTCGACCATGCCGCCCTCATAAGGATCAACCCTCGGTTCTTCTGGTTCGGGGCTGATCCCGAACTCCCAAATGTTGGCAGCCACATCTTTGCGGATAAACATGCGCGCGTTGTCGGCAGGTGACCAGGTTGCCAGGGTGAGTGAGGGGTTGTTGAACGCTAAAGCATATTCCGTGTAATCCCGGTTGAACCACATTTCCCAAAGAGCGCTGCGTTTGGCGGGCGATTTCAGGTCATCCAAAATGCGGCTCAAACTCCAATCGCGGTAGAGGCTCTCGTTAGGCCACCACATGCGTTTGTATTCATATTGGTAATAATCGTCACTGACCACCGGTTCGATGCGGGCAAAATTGGAAGTTCCAACCACGATGATCGGATAGTCCTGCAGCGATTTGGTCACTTCGGCACCGAAATCGTTCTTGTTGGGGTAATCGCGCATGTACCACCAGTAGGGATAACGAACATCGTTGTCGTAGGCGATTTTGATCGATTTGTCTCCGTAAAGCCGTTTGGAGATGGTTTCGATCTGCTCGACTGTGTTTTTCATATCCTCGGTGGAATGCGCGTAGACAAGCAGTTCGCGGGCGTTGTCATAATCGATAAAGGCTGCCCTCCAGGCTGTGCGGGCGGTCTGCACTGCCACCAGGGCAGCGAAAACCAGCAATACCAACCTGGTAAAGGTTTGGGTTGACCAACCTTTGAGCAGTTTAGAAAGCCCCCAGCCGGTTGCAATGCTGCCAATCAATGCCAATAAGAAGGTGCTGGTGCCCTGCAATTGCACCAGGTCTTTGCCTTGGAAGGGAGGGTTGTTGCCGAAGAGCGAGCCGATCAAGTTGCCGAATGCCACCAGGAAAACTCCTGCTAATAGCACCACCAGCCAACCTTTACGATTGCGGACTTCCTCCCAATCGGTTTTCTCGATCAGATAACCGAAAGCCCAACCGCTGGTCAAAATCATGGGCATGGTAATGTGCGTGGTCAGCCAGGGCATGCGTTCGCCAGCTACTGTGAAAGCCAGCAGGCTCATCACCGACCAAAAAACAAGGAGCAGCAAGGTTGGTAGTTCCGGTGCCGTTTCGCCGACCTCCTCCACAACCGGGAAGATTCGTTGATACCAGGGTTGAGGTTCAACCTCGTCTGGCAGCTCCAGGTCCAATAGATTCAACTCTGCTGTTTCCTCTTGAATTTCTGAATAAGGAACTTCTTCAAGAAATTCATCTGATCCAATTTCGTCAGCATTTTCGGCAGAGAGATATTCAGCTGGCAGCGGGATGAAAGTATCCTGCGTGGAAGCAAAAAACAAGCGCTTGCGCAGACCGATCACAAAAGC
>CAZYIJ010000048.1:852-14001 GCA_964647425.1 uncultured Anaerolineaceae bacterium | reverse complement strand
AATGTGCTTTTTTGTAAAGCCCTATCGTCTCACATGTGTTTGAACTCGCTCAGCATGCAGATACAGTGCTTGTCAAAATCAAAACCGTTTTCTAGTAGAGAAACAGAAAGATTTAGAGATGCTATTAGCATTCAAGGTTATTCTACCTGGAGCGAATTGCGGTAAGCAATTCTGAATGCACCCCAGCTAAGTGGACTTTACCATCAGTTAACTGATCAAGATCGTTTATCAGGATATCAATGAATTGTGAAAGCGATTCCTTCGCAGACTTGAGATCATATTTCGGCAAGGTATCTCCCAATCGAATTTGCAGCTCTTGCGCTGCTTCTTTTTGGAAAAATTGATAAGAGCGCTTTCCTCCATGACTATAGGTAAACAATGCCATTATGCAACGGCGCATGTAATGCAAAAGCTCAATTGCCGACCAAAGATAACCTCTACGTAAAGCGTTGTCTGTTTCAAGCGCAAAACGAACACACCGATCCAGTTCTCTGCTGAGGGGTTCATTGTTCAATTTCTGGTTGGCGATGCCTGCAGTTTCGATGGTGGCAAGGTCAATTTTGCCCATTAATAGCAGCAAACTGTCGACAATATCGGGACTGGTGCTAACAAGTGGATGGTAACGGATGGAAAGTTCCATCAATGATTTAAACACAACATCCGCATCGTCATCGCTGGGGATAAGCAGAGCAATTTGTTCATCAATCGCCGCAAGAGCCTTGTTCAAATTGGCAAGTTCTTCTTCAACATCAACTTCTAATCCATCCACAATTACCACATCCAGATCAAGGTCAGAGTAGCGATCCCAATTACCACGACCCAGGGACCCAAAGACTGTGATGGCTAATACGCGCGGATCGTCTTCATAATAGGAAGTGATAACCTCAAGAATTTTCTGGTGCTGTACTGTTCCGGGTAGTGTTTTAGCTTTGTACATTTTTAGTCCTTCCAGATTCATAAAACAGCATTTTCGTTGCCTGTGTGCTTTGGGGCTGTTGCCTGCGCCCTGGTGGGTGATTCAAAATAGTCAAGCCCTCGGCCAGGCTAAGAGCGAAGAAACTAGCAAGGCAATCGCGATAGCATAATAATAAAACCAGGGTTTCTTACTTCTGTGAAGCAGAAAAATGCTGACAGCCAGAATAACGAGCGTGACCGCGATCGCCCACGATGGCTTTTGATAGAGAGTTATCATTGCAGTCGAAAAAAGGAACCCCATCGGACCGACAAGGATGGTTGATTTGACAATATCAGAAAACTTTGTGCGTGGCAGAATCACATAAAGAGCCATAAGTGCCGCTGCAAAAACTCTGCGAACGATAAAAGGCGGCATGGATGAAGGATTGATGAAAGCAACCAGGTATCTGGCAAGGTGGTTCGTTAATAAGAAAAGTAAATAACATATCCCGAGTGCCAGCAATCCGCCGATTGTTATGATCACTAAAGGTAATAAGGTGGAACGGAAACCTTCTTTTTTCATATCAGAACACCCTTTCAGGCTTTTGAAGAAGCCACCTTCTGAACATTATCCTATGATTTAGGTAGAGCGAGCAATCCGACCAGGTTCGGTCAGTCAATACACCTGACTTCCTGCATAATTTTCTATTCGTGTATTTCTTGCCTGAATGAAGGAAGTCACTTTTTCTTTGTACAAGAGATATTGATTGACATCTGAAAATGATGGGCGCGTTCTGAAGCTGTCAAAAGGCAGATAGAATTTGACGCGATTGCTTTCATCTATCAGATCATCCAGAAAGAAGAAGTAGACATATTGCATAAAACCATCGAACAAATCGAAAAAATTCCGATATCTTAACAAGCAGTCATAGAGTGGACTCTTTTTCCCTGAATAGAAAAGCCTGATGCATTCCAACGTTAAATCAAATCTGTCATCAATCAGGCTATTGATTCCGCGAGCTTGATTGATGGTGTGCTTTCCGTCAATTCTGTTATTTGGAAAGATAATATAAGCTCCGATGGTAGAACCTATGTCAAAAAGCTCATTTACTTCAATAGGAATTTGCTCTGTGAGCCACTTCTTGCGTTGATGATTTTTATAGGAATGTGTGATCGCATCACTGCCCAAATAGAATTCTCCGAGTTCTGACTCGTGATAAAGATAAACGCCTGGTTTATCATCGCGTAATTCCAGGAGATCTCCGTTGGGCAACGGCTTGCTCCACAACGTCTTATGATATTTGCGAAGCGTTGGACTGGCTCTGTCAGGGTCACGACCATGTGAATCGGAGTAAAAATTAAAATTTGTGTCAATTATCATTTTCAGTTTCTAATTAACTTTATCCTTCGATTAATTTTCGATCACGTATATAACAAATAAAATTATACGCCCCAAACAAAAACCGCCCTCAATCTCTGGAAGGCGGTTTGAATTTACAACTTAGCAGATTTTAATTCTGCATCACCGGGCGGAATTTGTAACCATAAACGATCATGCCGCGTTCGTCGCCGTCGTTGCGGATCTTGCGGGTCACCATCTCCACCGGCATGCCGATCCGTACTGGTTCTTCACCCAGGTCGGTCAATTGGGCGGTCACAACCGGACCTTCGTTTAGCTTGACCATCGCGACAGTATACGGAGCTTGCTCTTCAAATCCGGCTGGGGCATTGGAAATCAGAGTGTAGGAATAAACCTCTCCCTGACCGCTAAAGGTAAATGGGGTTTTCGCTTCGCCGCCGCATTCCGGGCAGACATCGCGGGGTGGAAAAATTTTTGCAGCGCAGTGTGGGCATTCTTCACCCTGGAGCGCGTATCGTTGTTTTTTGAGTCTCCAATAACGTGGAACTTCCATAGTAATAACTCCTGTTTGGTTTTATCAGTCTCCAGTTTAGCCAAAGGAAACTATCAGGAACTATCAAAAATAAGTTCAACGAGGAGAAATAACTGGAACTTGCAGGGGTGACCTGCTTGTTGTGCACCCCATTTGTTTGGGATGGCATGGCAGCCGTCTACCTATATGTGGAGCAGGCGTAGGTCAGGTTCCATTCTTGAACCTGACGTCACGAACATTGAAATATGGATAATTTTTTCCATAACGGAGACCTGCGGTCAAAACTCGTGCTCGGCGACAACGCCGAGCACGATCGAGAGATTTGTAGGGGTTACCAAGACAAGCAAGAATTGGCTTTTAATGAACGGTCGGTGTGTTAAGACAATGATGGCTTACATGTTGTTTAGGCTGATTGTTTACACTTTTATCTTCGAATAAAATCTTCTCGGATCGTAGAAGCACCCCCGTTTTTCTCACGGTGACGGGTCACCACGGGGGGGTGACCCCTACAGCTGGTGTTTGAGGGAGAGGTTGCTTTTGTAGGGGCAGATCCCCGTGTCTGCCCTAAAGACTGTAAACTATCATCCTGTATTAAGTGTAAACAATCATACTTGTCTAAACACGGTGCCGGTTCCCTACAAGGACGTGGACGATCGCAATCGATCGATAATGTCATCAATATCTACGATACAATATTGCCATGTCCGAAATCCCCGTCCTGTCCAAGAGCCAAGCCCAGCAACTGATGCTGGCTGGATTGGGGCTGCTTAAAACATCACGCAAAAAAGCCGTCAAACAAGACCTGCTCACCACCGTCCGGCAAATTCACAACCTGCAGTTGGATACCATATCGGTGGTCGCCCGCGCCCACCTCCATATCCTCTGGTCGCGCCTGGGCAAGTACGACCCAGCCTGGCTGGAAGAACTGCACGCTGAAGGGCGCCTGTTTGAATACTTCTCGCATGGGGTCAGCCTATTGCCGATTGAAGACTATCCGCTCTTTCGTTCGCTCATGATGCAAAAATACGTTGGCTGGAGCAACATCCGCGATTGGGGTGAGCAAAATGCAGACGTGCTCGAAAAGATCCTTGAGCACATCCATCAAAATGGCGAGGTGCGTTCAGCTGATTTCAAAAACAAACAATCGGGCGGAAAATGGTGGAATTGGAAAATCGAAAAACTGGCTTTGGAACATCTCTACTATCGCGGAGATTTGATGATTTCCCGCAGAGAGAAGTTTCAGCGTGTTTACGACCTGCGTGAGCGAGTTTTGCCCGCTTGGGATGACAGCCAGGCTCCTGTATACGAGGATGCCGTCAAGGCGCTGATCCTGAACGCAGTCAAAGCGCTTGGTGTGGCTAACCTGAGCTGGGCAGCTAACTATTTTTATATCAAGAAAACCGAAACGGCACAGGCTCTGAAAGTGCTCCAAAAAGAGGGTCTGATCCATCCAGTTAAAGTAGAAGGGCTGAAGGGCAACCCCTATTACGTTCACAATGAAAACCTTGCCCTGCTCAACGAAGCGCTCAACGGAAGATTGCACCCCACGCATGCCAGCATTCTTTCACCTTTTGACCCCCTGGTGAGCGACCGTGCCCGAACGAGAGAGTTGTTTGACTTCGATTACAACATCGAGTGTTACACCCCCGCTCCAAAACGAAAATTTGGTTATTTCGTCTTACCAATTTTGCACAAAGGCCGCCTGGTTGGGCGGATGGATGCGAAAGCCTGGCGCAACGAGGGCTACCTGCAGGTGATCAAATTGTTTCTGGAGCCCGGAGTCAAAGCGACTACTGCCCTTGCCAAAGATTTGGCTAAAACAATTAAAACCTACGCTGCCTGGCAGGGTCTGGACATAGTTAAAATTGACTGGACTGAGCCAGAAAATATTATCAATTTACTTCAATCTGAACTTGAAAATTAGTAGGTTGGCTAAACCCGCCTGGATACATCCAGACCTAAGTAAAAATCCCTCTTATCGTCCCAGGTATTGTCATCATTCAAGCTGAGCATGGTCAGTCGGTCGACCTTGAAAGTCCAACGGAGATCCTTTGAGATCAAATAATCGCGTGCCGCTCTCGGGTTGCACCATCCATCCTCATTCATTGAAAGCGTGATGTGCGGCACCCAGTTAACCGGCTGATAGAGTAAAGAGGGTTTGTCCCAAAACGGGCGCAAAACTTCCCATAAAATACCATGCAGCGTAAGCAATTCATGGCTTGGAATGATCCTCAAAAAAACTACCGGGTCGGATTCCGAAAAACGGGTGACGATATCAGTCTGGACCTCAATTGGACTTAGACCAGAACAAAGTCTTTCCAGGGTCTGGGTGTAAGCTTCGTCATACGAATCTGCATATTGCCAGGTGAAATGTGGTTTTGGGCGTGCATAAGCGTGCTGACAGCCAAAACGTGTTTCCAGTTCAAGCCAGATTTTTTCGACCATCTGGAAGTACGGTTCCGGCAGTAAAGTTACCAAGGCTTGCATCTTGTAATATTATCATGCCTCCTGTCCGCATAACAGTCTGAATAACAACTTTTCTAACTCGTGATATTATCCAGAGCATGGAAAATAATTCTCCGGTTCAGGGAAAAGATCCTTCAAATCCGGATACGACCGATAAGCTTGACCACCTTCCCGGCGAAGCATTGGCTGAGAAGTTCTGGGCCAGGTTTACCCAGTTAGGTCTTACCGATGGGCTGTTCCGGGCTGTCAGGTTAGTCGCGACGATCCTGGTTATGCTGGTCATGATCTGGGTCTTACGGCGTTTTTATGTCAACGCTGACGGGAGCATGGTTACCCAACTGCAAATCCCCGACCCTGCGCAGGCGGCTGAATCACAACTTTTATTGCCTCCATTGAGTCTTGAACTTCAAACAACAGCAGCACTCCAGCGGGATACGGCTGTTGATACCATTCTGCCAGTCCGCAACCGCACCAGTCTCAGCAACTACACCGTTGAAGTGGGTGATACCTTGTTTTCTGTTGCCGCTCGATTTGGTCTCTTGCCTGAAACTTTGCTTTGGAGCAATCGCTATAATCTCGGTGACGACCCCCACATGATTTTCCCGGGGCAGGAACTGATCATCATGCCGGTTGATGGCACGGTTCATATATGGAGTGCGGGTGAAGGGCTGAATGGTGTGGCCGAGTTCTACCAGGTCACCCCGGAGACAATCATTAATTACTCCGGTAATAACCTCAAGCTGGCATCGCTTGGCGATCTTGCCAACCCCAATATTGAACCTGGAACTATGTTGATCATCCCCGGTGGTAAGGGGCAATATTCCGACTGGCGCATTCCGCGTATTACCCGTGAAGACCCCGCCACAGCACTCAATGTTGGTCCCGGTGCCTGCCCTGAAAGCTATGACGGCGTGCTGGGTACGCTCAATTTTACCTGGCCAGTCAGCTCCCGCACCCTTTCCGGATACGATTACGCTCCATCCGCTAATCATTATGGTATTGATATCGGGGGACAGATCGGCGACCCGGTCTTCACCGTTGATAACGGTGTGGTGGTTTACGCCGGCTGGAACGACTGGGGCTACGGCAACATGGTAGTGGTTGATCATGGTCAGGGATGGCAATCCCTCTATGCTCACATGAGCACTGTCGATGTGGTCTGTGGTCAGGAAGTCTATCGCGGCGACGTGGTGGGTACAGTCGGTGAGACCGGTATGGCGCTTGGTCCGCATCTACATTTTGAACTGCGCAACGACGAATACGGTCGTGTCAATCCCTGGGACTTTTTGCAATGAATCGGACGATCAAACTACTTATTCTGACCTTTTCCGTCTTTATTCTTGGGGCTTGCAGCGTTTTAACGCCTTCCCCAACCCCAACGGCAACGCTCACATCCACGCCAACGCGCACTCCCACCCCAACTGCCACAAACACGCCTACTCCCACACCAACCGACACAGCCACGCCTGTGCCGCCTTCACCCACCCCAACACTGACGAAAAAAGAGCAGGCTGAAATATGGTTATACGAAGCCAGCCTGGCTTACCTGGCAAACACCCCCAAAAAAGCGCTGGAAGTTGCCCGCATGATCGACTTTACCGAAGGTCCTTACGAATCACCGGATAATATGTGCGGTCCGCTGACAGTCGCCATCATGCGCGATGGTGGCTATCTTCCTGCCGATGCCAATCCTCACAATATGTGGCTGCTTTGCCCCCGCACGGATAACCCCGAATGTCATGGACTGCGCATCCTGGAGCGTACGTTTTTCCCACCAGATGACTATGAGTACACTTGGGTTTACGAAAACGTTGGCAAGCGTAATTGGCGCAACGATCCCCTCCAGCCGGGTGACTGGCTTTATTTATTTGTTCTCAAAGGCGTTTCCAATTACACCGGTTTTGACCACATGATCGTGGTCACCCGGGTTGATGAACAGGGGCGTGCTTATTCTGTTACCAATATCAATCACGGCAACGGTTTTGTCATCCGGGAAGAACTGCTCTATGACCCGAAACGTCCTGGCGAAGGCTTGTTTTATGAGCTGACAAATGACGATTTGAGGAAAGAGCTCGGAATGACCGGCACCGCTGGTTTCTTGTTGATCCGCGCCAAAAGTCCAACTTTTTTCAGGTAAAATAACCCTTCATACAAATTCGTTGTAAGAATACTTGCTTTTGTTGTCAAAAAGCATTATTATTAAATAACTAAAATATAAAATATATATTTGGAGGAACGATGAGAAAAGAAGACTTTATTTGGGAACTATGGAATTTGACCAGAGAATTGCAGCGCAGCCGGCTTGGCTTATGCTTCGAATTTTGTAAAAAATATGATCTAACCCAACAACAGGTCAGGATCCTCCTGCAAATCAAAGCCAGCGAAAGCACGACTCTTACGGAACTTGCAGAAGAACTTGATATCAATCCAGGCAATTTGAGCAAGACTTGTAAAGCCCTTGAAGACAAAAGATTTATCCGCCGAACCCGTCACGATGAAGACAAACGCGTTTGGACGATCGTGTTGGATGAAATCGGTATCAAGGCAACTGACGAAATTGCCCAGCACATCCAGGATGTGTTTACCAGTTTCTCCAACAAACACAAAGCCGAGGAGTTGGATTCCTTATTGGCATTGCTCAGGGAGTATGCTGATTTTTATCATGATTTGATGAACAATAACTAAGTTCAGCAAATCTCCTTGCGCCTCCGTGTTAAAATAGAGGCATGCAACAACCTACTGGCGAAAACATTCGTCCCTCACCAATTTCAGGAAGCTGGTATCCAGGCGACCCAATGCAGTTGCGCAGGATGCTCGAATCCTTCCTGGACCAGGCTGACCCTCCCGTTTTTAGCGGGAGAGTCAGGGCTTTGGTTTTGCCCCATGCAGGTCTATACTATTCCGGTCAGACGGCTGCTTACGCCCTTAAAGCTATAAAAGGTCAGCGGTTCAGCCGCGTGATTATCATCTCCCCTTCTCATCAGTATTACCAGGCTAATGTGCTTACCAGTGCCCATGATGCCTATCAAACACCGCTTGGTGAGGTGCCAGTCGATCATGATTCGCTGCAGACACTGGTTTCACGTTTAAAAGTATTTGGACTTCAACTTAACAAAATCAACTACGATCAAGAACACTCAATCGAAATCGAGCTGCCCTTCCTTCAATATCTGCTTACGGACGGCTTTCAACTGATACCACTGATGCTGATGGATCAATCTCTTTCAACGGCAAAAAGACTTTCGGAAGAACTGGCTGCTTTGATTACGTCGTTTCCGGACAACGAACCAACTTTATTGATTGCCTCAAGCGACCTTTCTCATTTCTATCAGCAAAGCCAAGCCAACCGCCTTGACAGCAGGTTGATTGACAGTCTGCAGAACTTTGACCCCAACATTTTCTACGCGCTCAAATCGACCCATAAAGCTGAAGCCTGTGGATATGGTGCCATTGCCACGGTTCTGCTGACGGCCAAAAAACTTGGAGCCAGCCAGGTAAGCATCGCCAATTACAGCACATCAGGTGATGTCAGCAAGGATTTTAGTTCTGTGGTCGGCTACGTGTCAGCCATCATATCTGAGGGTGAAAATGAACAGCAATAAACGTCTGACCAGTCCAATCGTCCTTGTTTTAATCTGCGGCATCCTGGCAACAAGTTTTTGGGCTTGCACCCCGGTTTACGAAGGACGTCCAACGGCCTTCCCAACCGAAGCGCCAACCGACACGCTGGAACCGACTGCGACCAACACTTCCACGCCGGCTCCCACGTCTACCATGACGCCAACGCCCACCCTGACCCCCACCCCAACGCTGGTTCCCACGCCCACATCCACATCCACACCTACTCCGATCCCAACCCGACTGGCGAACCTGCCCGTTCTCACGACAGGCAGCCAGATCGTCGACTGGTCTTATTACTATGTGACCCGCAAAGAAAATGCAGAAAACGGCACTTTGCTCAACCTGTCTGGCATGGTCTCATTTCAACTGATGGATCGCGGTATCCACAGTGAAACCATTCAAGTGCTCGGCAAAGATGTGACGGTTTTCTATTTACGTGTCCGTCATGAATTCAACGAAACTTTCTCTGAAGTTAAATTGATCCTGACCGGTTTCTATGGCACAAACCTCGAGATTCGTAATTTACCTGCCGATGGCTCTACTTATATCAGCGTGCACTCCCGCAGGGCTACCGATCTCTTTGAACCCTGGAAACTCCACCAGGAGTGGACCTTGCCTCCTAGTCAACGCGAACCACTTTTCAATACCTATCGGCTCTCAGAGCTGGAACAGTATCTGAGAAATCTGCCAGAGCAAGTCATTTTGCTTGCCGATCATCCGGTGATTCTGCAGAGGGACAGTTGGAACCAACTCTACCAGGACATGGACCGTATCAGTGCCTCAGCAGCCCGCTTTTCGCCCTTCTTTGCCTTCAACGAATTCAATCAGATGACCGGGCAGACTACCATGGCGGTGGTTTGGCAAAATTACCTGGGTAGTGGAATTGATATCCCCGCCGATCAGATCAATAAAATGGTCTTTTCTGCTGACTATCTCATCTTTGTAACACCTTAACCGAAGGTGCTTCGATGAGCGCTTTCGCAGAAGTCAGCATCAATCTCAGCCAGATTGAGCGAACCTATCATTATTCCATCCCGCCTGACCTGCAAGGTCAGATCCAGCCAGGCAGCCTGGTGGTCGTTCCCTTCGGCAAGCAAATTGTCCAGGGTGTTGTTTTGGCACTACCGGAGCAAGCCGAAGTGCCTGATCTGAAACCGATCATCGAACTTCTCGCCCCAGACACCCTGCTTATTGAGCAGCAAATCAGCCTGGCGCAATGGCTTTCCCAACACCACTTTACGCCTCTGGGTGCTTGCATGCAATTGATGATCCCAACCGGATTATCACGCCGGGCGGATATCTCCGTTGACCTTGCGGCTGACTTGCCGTCCGATCTGTCTCCTTTCAGCCAGACACAACAGCGGTTGCTCAAATTACTCAAGAGTCGTGGTGAGTTACGCGGCAATCAGATCGACCGGGCTATTCCCAAAGTGGATTGGCGCAAAGGGCTGGACTGGCTGCGCTCACAAGGCTTGGTTTACACCAGCAATATCCTGCCGCCGCCCCGTGTTGCTGCCAAAACCTTGCGTACTGCGGCGCTTTCGATTCAACCTTCTGGAGTAGCTTCACTCAAAAAAGAGACTTTGGGTAAAACACCGATCACGCAAACCAGGCGAGGCAAAGTTCTGGGTCTGCTTGCCAGGCAAGCGTTTCCGTTAGATTTTTCCTGGATATATGCTGAAACCGATGCCAATTACGCCGATCTTTCTTACCTTGCAGACGCCGGGTTGATCCATTTTAATGAAACGGAAGTCTGGCGTGATCCACTGGCAGAAATTGAGGTTACCCTCGAAGAGGCACCGGAACTCACCAGCGATCAAAGCCAGGTCTGGCAGAAAGTTCAGGCTGAATGGAAGCAACCAAAACCCAGGCCTGTGCTGCTCCACGGTGTCACCGGTTCAGGTAAAACCGAGATTTATATGCGCGCAGTTCAATCTGTGCTCGATGCTGGCAAACAATGCCTGGTGCTTGTGCCGGAAATCTCGATGACCCCCCAGACAGTCCGCCGCTTCATGGCACGCTTTCCAAACCAGGTCGGTCTCTATCACTCCAAACTATCCGAAGGGGAACGGTATGATACCTGGCGGCGAGCCCGCCAGGGCGATCTGCAGATCATTATTGGCTCACGCAGCGCGCTCTTCGTACCCTTACCAAAGTTGGGTTTAATTGTGGTGGACGAATGTGACAACAGCTCTTATGACGAAAGCGAGCGCATGCCTTTTTACCAAGCAGTGCCCACAGCGGAAGCCCTGGCAAACATCAGCCAGGCAAACTTATTACTTGGCAGTGCCACACCGGCTGTGGAACAATATTTTAAAGCCCAACGCGGTGATTGGCGCTTGCTCGAGATGCCCAGGCGTATCCTTGCCCACCGCCAGACACTGGCTAACCAGGCACTTTCCCTGAAATTTGATCTGCCCAAATTCGCCACAGCAGACGATCTACTCACTTTTGACTTACCAAAAGTGCAGATTGTCGACATGCGAAAGGAACTGACAAGCGGCAACAGCAGCGTACTTTCCCGTTCTCTGGAAAGCAGACTAGAAAAAGTATTGAGCAAAAATCAACAGGCGATTCTCTTTCTCAACCGCCGTGGGCAAGCCACCTACGTTTTTTGCCGGCATTGCGGGCAGAGTTTGCGCTGCCCGAATGACGACCAGCCCCTGACCTGGCATGGCAGCCAACAAGGTCTGCTCTGTCACCTGTGCGGCTACTCACGCAAGATGCCCACCAAGTGCCCAAACTGCGGCAGCACACAAATCCGACAACTCGGTTTGGGAACCGCAAAACTGGAAGAAATAGTTAAAAACCGCTTCCCGGAAGCCCGTTTGTTGCGGTGGGATGCCGACACCACCAAAAACAAGGATGATCACGAGTTGATTTTGTCCCATTTTAGTGCTCATCGGGCTGACATTCTGATCGGGACGCAAATGTTGGCAAAAGGGCTCGATCTGCCCCTGGTCACCCTGGTCGGTATAGTTTTAGCCGAAGTTGGCTTAAATCTGCCCGATTACCGCGCTGCTGAACGCAGCTTCCAGGTACTAACGCAGGTCAGCGGACGTGCCGGTCGTAGCCCTCTGGGCGGCGAGGTGGTTTTGCAGACCTACCAACCTGAGAACTACGTTATCCAGGCAGCATCGCGTCACGATTTTGGCGGTTTTTATGAGCAGGAACTGGAATACCGCAGAATGCTTGGGTATCCACCGTTCAATCGCCTTATCCGCCTGGAATACCGTCATCTCTCTCAATCGAAAGCTGAGCAGGAAGCCCGTCAACTCGCCGCGATCATTGCAGATCAGATCGACTCAAAAGGCCTGCGTCAAACCGATATGATTGGACCTCTGCCGCCGTACTACTCAAGAATGCACGGTCTCTGGCGCTGGCAGATCATCCTGCGCGGACCAAATCCTGAAGCCCTTTTGCCAGACTTGCCCTTGAGAGACTGGCAAATCGAGGTTGACCCACCCAGCCTGTTATAATTTTCCAAGGCGCGATCTCAGCCTGTAACCACACCCAATTTTTTCAGTTTGAATTGATGGAGGAGTATCTATGGAAGAAGAAGCTGCAGTGAAAAAACCGCTCAAATGGTACGACGCCATCAGCATGAACGTGATCTATCTTGGAATCACGCTCCGCTCTCAAACCCTGACACCTCTGATCGTTCCCCTCCTGATCCAGCAATTTGTTGGTGACGAAACCAAGGGCACCAGTTATGGTAATCTCCGCCTGGTGTCGCTAATGGTCGCCTTGCTTGTGCAAGCCCTGGCAGGTCAGCTTTCTGATCGCAGCACCTCCCGCCTGGGCAAGCGCCGTCCTTTCATCCTGGTGAGCGGCATTTTGGAGATACTTGCATTCCTTACCGTTGGTGTAATTGCCGGGACGATGGATGGAATGGCTGGTTATACTGCTCTCTTTGCCATTATTGTCTTCTCAATGATCTCATCCAATATCGGTCACGGGGCAGCCCAGGGCTTGATCCCGGATCTGGTTCCCTCTGAACAGCGCGGTAGATATTCAGCTATTAAAGCCTTTTTCGAACTTCCTCTACCCTTGATCATTGTCGCCTTCACCGTTAGCAAGATGGTAAGTGCAGGCAACGTTTGGGGAGCCCTGATCTTCATCAGTGTCGTCATGTTCGTTGCTGTGGTTTTGACCATGTTTGTGCGTGAGACGCCTCAAAAGGGTCCCGCCGAACCGATGGACTGGGCAGCAATTGGTCGGCTGGTCGTGATGACGCTTACCTTTACCGGTATCATCCTTTTAGTTGGTTGGGGCG
>CAZYIJ010000048.1:0-842 GCA_964647425.1 uncultured Anaerolineaceae bacterium | reverse complement strand
GCCCATCTTACAGGGTCTGCCGGATCAACAAGCCACTATTCTGATCGCGATCGTTGGGGTTGTTGGAATGATCATTGCTGTTGCTCTGGGCGTGATCTTTTCAGTCCGCATCAGCCTTGGTGCAGAAGCCAGAAAACGCCCATCCTTCACTTGGTGGGTGGTTAATCGGCTAGCCTTCCTGGTTGGTGCCAACAATCTCACCAGTTTTGTGCTCTATTTCATCCAGGAAAGATTTCCTCAGTACCAGGGCAGCGCCGCTGCCGGTCCCACCTCCAGATTAATGCTGGTCGTAGGTATCTCGATTTTGATCATATCCCTTCCATCCGGTTGGCTGACCGATAAATTTGGTAAGAAACCGCTGATCTTCGCGAGCGGCATCCTGGCTGCCATCGGTACGCTGCTGGTAATTTTGACCCCCAGCATGCCTCTGATTTACGTAGGCGGTGTTTTGATCGGCTTGGCATCTGGGATCTTTTTCGTAGCCAACTGGGCATTGGGGACTGAATTGGTCCCTCAAAAAGAAGCTGGGCGCTGGCTCGGGATTTCCAACCTGGCTGGAGCGGGCGCAGGCGCAGTCGGTGGTTACATTGGCGGTCCAATTGGAGACGGGGCTGGCTATATTGTCCTGATGGGTCTGTACGGCTTTTTATTCCTCTTTTCAGCTGTCGCCCTGCTCAAGATCAAACCTGCAGCAGACGCCAATCCTTTGTAGGGAAGGAGCTTTATTGCGGTGTAAAGGTGACATTTTCCGAGAGAAGAATAAACACATAACCGACCCCATCCCTTTGTAGGTGTATAGACCGGATAGATCGCTGACAGGTGTTCGGACACATGGTTGACAG
>CAZYIJ010000047.1:0-14300 GCA_964647425.1 uncultured Anaerolineaceae bacterium | reverse complement strand
CCTCCTTCCAGCACACTATCAAGGTGTTGGCAGGGGCTGCAATTGAATCGAAGGTTGATCCCCTATACGGTTTGAAAGAAAATGTCATCATCGGCAAACTGATCCCAGCCGGTACCGGGTTTGAGCCTGGACGCTTTGATCAGGCTGAGGATGCTGTGGTTCCGGGTAAACCGGACATTGAAGTCGGACAACTTCAAATCTTCCCCGAAGATGAGGTTGATCAGTTCGATGAATTAGAAGACGAACATCTTTACGACGAAACCGATTTCGATAGCCTTGATGAGTTAGAAGCTTCACTTGATCCTATCGACTTAGGGGACGAAGACATCGAACTAATCACTATTGAAGACGAAGATTTGATAGATGAAGGCGAAGAAGATTTCGAAATCGAACTTGATGAAGATGAAGACTTGTTTGAAGGTGAAGACGAAGATTAGTCTATAGATTTCCTAACATTACAAACACCCGGAGACCCAAAACTCTGGGTGTTTGTGCTATAGTTAAAGGTCGTTAGTACCCGAAAGAAAAATTTGAACACGAGTAATAAGTTATGACCTCTACCAACGTCACCAAAGTCAACATCAACGCAGAAATGCAGCAATCCTATTTGGATTATGCCATGAGTGTCATTGTCTCACGCGCGCTACCTGATGCGCGGGATGGCTTGAAACCAGTTCAGCGCAGAATCCTTTATGCCATGTACGACATGGGTATCCGGGATAACACTCCGCATAAGAAATCAGCCAGAATCGTTGGTGAAGTGCTTGGCAAATATCACCCTCATGGTGATTCTGCAGTTTATGATGCGATGGCGCGTATGGCTCAGGATTTCTCAGAGCGATATCTTTTGGTTGATGGGCAGGGGAACTTTGGTAGTATCGATGGCGATCCACCAGCAGCAATGCGCTACACTGAAGCCAGGCTTTCCCCGATTTCTATCGAATTGCTTAACCAACTCGACCTGGAAACGGTCAATTTTGTAGACAATTTTGACGGCACACTCAAAGAACCTTCAGTTTTACCGTCGGCGTTCCCCAATCTGCTGGTGAATGGTGCTTCAGGTATCGCTGTCGGTATGGCGACCAACATCCCTCCCCACAATTTGACAGAAGTGGTTGACGCCATCGTGATGATGCTTGAAAACTGGGATCGGATTGAGGACATCACTGTTGATGACCTGATGGTTCACATCAAAGGACCGGACTTTCCGACTGGCGGCATGATCTTACAGGATGACAGCTCTGAACCACTCTCCCAAATCTATGGCTCAGGGCATGGCACTGTAAAAATGAAGGCTCAGACAAGACTGGAAGAAATGTCACGCGGAAGAATGCGAATCATTGTGACAGAGCTGCCCTTCATGGTTAATAAGTCTTCGCTCATCGAAAAGATTGCGAGCCTGATCCGGGATGGCGCTCTTGAAGGAATAACCGATTTACGCGATGAATCGGACCGACAGGGGATGCGGATTGTCTTCGATTTGACTAAAAATGCAGATTATGAGAACTTACTGACCACCCTCTATAAACGCACACAAATGCAGAGCACTTTTGGCATCAATATCCTTGCCTTGGTGGATGGAAGCCCACACCGCCTATCCTTAAAACAAGCCCTACGCGTGTTCGTAGAACACCGGATTGAGGTTGTTCGGCGCAGGAGCGAATTCTTGCTGCGAAAAAACGAAGAACGCCTGCATATTCTTAAAGCGCTGCGAATCGCGATTCAAAATATCGATGACATTATCCGTATTATTAAGAAATCCCAATCCGTAGACGACGCCCGCCAAAGCCTGATGACCAAATATGGACTTGATGAAATCCAGGCTAACGCAATCCTTGAAATGCCCCTGAGGCGTTTGGCTTCGTTAGAGCGAAAGAAAATCGAAGACGAGTTTAAAGCAGTCAGCAAAGCTATCGAAGAGCTCAAAGCATTATTGAAGTCACCCAAAAAGATGAGACAAGTCGTGATTGACGAATTACGAGAGGTCAAGGATAAGTATGGTGATAGCCGCAAGACGCAAATATACACCTTGCGTGAAGGCGAGAAGGCCTCTGATTTCCTGACTGTTACCGATGTGATGCCGCTTGAGCACTTTTGGGTGGAAATCAGCGAAGATGGTCTGCTATCACGGACCGAAAATGACAAGTGCAATCGTTTGGGCGGTGAAAACGCTCCCTGGAGCTTGATTCGAACCAACTCGCATCAGACAATTTTCCTGGTGACGACGGAGGGGCACTGCGCAGCAATTGCATCTCTTTCGATTCCGGTTCAACGTGGAGAAAATAACTCTGTTTCTGCTCACAAGGTGGCACCACTGCATCCAAATGATATTCTTCAGTCAATTTTCTCGGTGCCGATCGATACAGAAGATCTACCGGAACGGTATGTGATCACAGTCAGCCGACAGGGAATGATTAAACGATCCGCGGTAAGTGATCTGCCAGGGGTTTCAGTTAGTGACTTTGTGCTGTGCAAGATCAATGACGATGATGAACTGTTCCAGGTGCTGATTTCTGATGGCAGCCAGGATGTTTTGATTGCGACCGCAAGTGGCATGTGCATTCGCTTTAACGAAAATGAGGTCAGGTCTATGGGCTTGATTGCCGCCGGAGTTAATGCAATAAAACTTAAAGAGGGTGATTACATCGTAGGTGCTTCTTTAGTTTCAGATAAAGATGAGGTTGCTTTGTTGACGCGCCTGGGTTTTGCCAAACGATCACCGGCAAGCGAGTTCCCGGTGCAAGGACGGTACGGTCAGGGCGTGATTGGCTGGAAATTGGGAGAGAAAGACCAGATTGCAGCTTCGTTGGTTGGTAAACTAACCGACAAAGGCATCAGTCACTTCAGCAAGACTGCCAGCAAAGTTTTTACTATAACGAATGCAGTCAGCCGCAAACGTGCCGCTAACGGGCAAAGCATGTATTCATTGAAGTCCGGTGATGAAGTGATTGGCTTCACAACGATAATTGATTACAGTGAATATTGGGGCGAAGAGTAAGCTTACCAATTTGCCTATGGCTGGATTGCACCATCAAGCTCTAATTCTTTGGCGATAGTGCGCATAGCCGTTATCACATTTTCGACGTGCTGCCAAAGCTCTACACCGAATTCTTCAGCCGCAGCAGCAATCATTGTGCGATCAGCACCTGCGGCGAAAGAGCGATCTTTCCATTTATTCTTAACAGACTTAGGCGTGAGATCATGTAGAGAGCGCGATGGCCGCACAAGGGCAACTGCGGTTATCAATCCCGTTACTTCATCACAGGCATAGAGTGCTTTTGCAAGCATACTATTCCGAGGGACACCTGTGTGGTCTGCATGACCGCTAATCGCCTCGATAATTTCTTCTGAGACACCTTTTTCGCGCAGTAATTGCAGTCCGTGGAGCGGGTGCTCCTCAATCGTTGGATGGATTTCCCAATCGTAATCGTGGAGGAGCCCTGTGACCGCCCATACTTCTTCGTCTTGTTCTAATTTTTTTGCGTAAAAGCGCATCGCTGCTTCAACACTGAGCATGTGCCTTATCAAACTCTCACTCTTAACATATTCCTGAACTAATTGCAGAGCTTCGATTCTGTTCATGGGGTCATCCTTGTCTGTAACGGAAAGATAGGTTCCATTTCACCTAAAACAGGTAAAGGTTTCAATAAATATACATCAAGCCAAGCCATTATTGTCGCAAATACCTCTCGTATGTTCCAAAACAAATAGCGCGAACGAATATAACGTGATTGTTCAACCGGAACACCGACTGTCTCCATCTCTGAATTCTCACACAAGAAAAGAGCACGCGGAAGATGATAAGCCTGGGTAACAACCATAATTTCATCTAACCCAAAAATATGGTGAGCGCGATAACAGCTGTCATAGGTGCGCCTTCCAGCGTAATCAAGGACTAAATCACTTTCAGGGATACCCTGAGAAATGGCATAAGTTTGCATTGCTCCGGGTTCGTTATAGGTAACTTCTGTATTGTCACCGGAAAGCAGAAGTTTTTGCACCTTACCCTGGCGATAAAGATCGATGGCGGTATCCAGCCTGTCTTTTAGCGGTGCTGAAGGACCGCCAAAAGCGTTTAATCCAGCCCCTGGAACGAGAACGACCGGTTTTGATGGAACGTTCTGGAGTGAATAGGTCATGTCTTTTGTTGCAGTCAGTAGGGTTACGCGTAGAATGCCAACCAGGAAAAAAACACAAAAAACAATAATTATCAAAATTCTTAAGATCTTTTTCATAGTTTTAGATTATCTGACCAGATCGGCAAGTCGAATATCGGTTGTAGAAAGTAGGTCACGCAATGCCTGGTAACTTGTATCATGCAGTGGTTCCAGCTGCGCAACTTCATAATTCAACATCTGGCTTAATAAACTCTTACCGAGCTCCTCGCGGGAAAAATTGCGTAAATATTCGGATATTCGGTTCTGAAGCGTTAGCTCCATCTGGTTTGAAACTGAAAGATTCAGATTTGGAATAATTGGTGGTGACATCCAGAGAATAGGGACCTTGTCGATGACATCCGTGAGATCACTGATCACTTCAGAAGAGGTGCGAGGGTCAGCTGAGTGCGCATAAGTGACCGCATAGGAGCAGATCCCTTTAATATAAAGCGCGCGGATGCTGGCACTAAAACTGTAAGTAAGGACTGGGCGAGTGTAAGAAATATTACTTTGGGAAAGATAACCAAGTGGAACCCAATAGCCAGACAAGGAGTCTTCCTGGGTAAGACAAGGACGCAAGCCAGCCAGTTGAGTTAAAGCCTGGGCAGCAGTTGGCTTGGAACTGTTTGTTGTGGAGTCGTAAAAAGACTGAAATTCTGCATCTTTGTGACCCAAAAACTGAACACCATAAGCGGTAACACCCAGGTGATTGGTTACCAGTAAAGCACTAACAAGGTTTTTTTGTGAAGCAAGCAGGTATTCAGGGGCCATCAACCAGGCCATATCAATTTCGCCGCGTTGCAAAGCGAGTTCCAGATCAACATAATTGGCGAAGGCTTGCGAGGTGAACGACAGGGAAAGTCCTTCAGAGAGGTTCATAAGAACACTTTGGAGTGCTTCTGCCTGACCTGCTACATTTTCCTGGATGATTACACCGATCACGATCGGGTTCTCCAACGAGCCCAGGGGAGCGGGCGTGGGCGTGTAGGTTGGCATAGGCGTGGGCGGTAGCTGTTCAGGAGTTGCAGTCATGGGGTTGAATTCAAGGGTGGGCTGCTCTGTGAGCGAAGCGCAAGCACTCAAGAAAATTAGCGAAATGGTCAATGCCAGGATAATACGCACGCCTTTTTTTGCCATGTGTCCATTTTACCTTATTTGATAGTTGAGAACTAACAGATGCCTTCTACCACTAAGTTCGTGAAGAGCCCTTGAACTAAGATCTTCTATGTTAAAATTAACAAAATAATCCGGAGGGTATTATGGATATCTTACTTGAAACTGTCAAAAAACCTGAAGACATCAACTTTATCTTTGGTCAATCACACTTTATCAAAACAGTTGAAGACATTCACGAGATGTTGGTTGCTTCTGTTCCAGGTATCAAGTTTGGATTAGCCTTTTGCGAAGCATCTGGACCTTGCCTGGTTCGATGGACAGGAAATGATGAGAACCTGATCGAACTGGCAAAAGAAAACGCTTTCAGGATCGGCGCCGGGCACAGTTTTATCCTTTTTCTCGGTGAAGGCTTTTTCCCAATCAACATTTTAACCAATCTGAAGCGCATCCCGGAGATAGTGGCAATATTCTGTGCTACCTCGAATCCAACAGAAGTTGTTCTGCTTCAAACTGAACAAGGTCGGGCAGTCTTGGGTGCCGTGGATGGTTTCTCGCCGAAAGGGATCGAGACAGAAGAGGATATCGCCAATCGGAAGAGCTTTTTGAGGATGATCGGTTATAAATTCTAAAAATATTAGCTTATTTTTTATCCTAAAGCCCAGTCCTTAAGCAATTCGAGCTCGCCAAAGGCTCTTGCACGATGACTGATTTGATTTTTTCGTTCTGAGGTCAATTCAGCCATGGTTTTTCCCTCTTGTGGGATCCAGAAAATCGGGTCGTAGCCAAAGCCATCAAATCCACGAAATTCATCAATTATCTCCCCGGTTACTGTGCCGTGATGTTCACCGATCAGATCGGTTTGCAGATAAAAAACAGCGTGGCAATGAAAAGCTGCCAGCCACGGTTTTGGTTTCCCTGCGAGTTTAAAAAGCAGGAAAAGGCAGCGCTCCTGATCCGTAGCACCAGACTTTGGCAAGTAACGACGGGAATGAAGCCCTGGTTCTCCACCTAAAAGTTGGACCTCCAACCCGGAATCGTCCGCCAGCGATGGCAACCCGGTCGCTTCATAAAACGCCTTAGCCTTTACCAGCGCGTTTTCGAAGTAAGTTGAGCCATTTTCCGGAGGATCAAGTTCAAGACCAAGCTCAGAAGGGCGGACTAATTTAATTGGTAAATGCGCCAAGATGGCAGATAACTCCTGGAATTTGTGCTGATTATTGCTGGCTAATAAGACTTCTTTCATCAACTGTCCAATCTGAGGCGAGTGAAAAACACCCACATGTTATAATCGAGAAAAATACATTAACAATTGTAATTGACCATGGAAAACATAAAACATCCCCTACGTACAAACGTTGGTTTTTTCCTCAATAAGCCGATAGGCTACAGCCGGGAATTTGAAATCGATTTCCCGCAAATTTTCATAGAACCTGATCTCAATGCAGCCAACCTTAAAGGCAAGTATTCTTTCTCTCGCACAAGAGAAGGTTTACTGCTCCAGGCTGATTTGGAAGCAGACATTGAGAGTCAGTGCAGCCGCTGCCTGGAACCAATACTAGTGCATTTGAGCACTAAGTTTGAAGATTTGTACGTTTTTGGGACGCGTATGAAAGAAGAGTTGGACGAAGAAGAAGTGCCCAATGATGGTTACATTGAGCTTGGCGTACCATTTAGAGACTACCTCCTGCTGGAATTGCCGATTAACAGTCTTTGCAAGCCAGATTGTAAAGGAATCTGCCTGGATTGTGGTCAAAACCTTAATACCGGGACGTGTGAACATAACCACGGAATCGATTATTCCTGACGATTACCAAAAATACCTTAAATCTCCGGCAGATGATGATAAAATTTGCCGATGCTTTAGTCTGGGAGTGAATAATGAACGAGAATATTTTAATTGCTGTTGCCTGGCCGTACGCGAATGCCGACATCCATGTCGGAAATATAACCGGATCTCACCTGCCTGGTGATATCGTCGCGCGTTATCACCGACTGAAAGGGAACAAGGTGTTGATGGTCTCAGGATCCGACTCCCACGGCACCGCCATCACGATTAAAGCTGATCAAACCGGTCAGACGCCACATGAGATCTATTCTCATTATCATCCACGTTTTGTTGAGTTATTTCAACGTCTTGGAATAGGGTACGACCTTTTTACCTCAACCCACACTGAAAATCATTTTTCAATCGCTCAAAAGGTTTTTTTGAGCCTGCTCGAAAATGGTTACCTAAACAAGCAGGTTTCCAAACAGTGGTACAGTCCGGCTTTACAACGCTTTTTACCTGATCGCTATGTGGAAGGTACCTGCTATTTCTGCGGAAATGAAGCTGCCCGATCAGACCAGTGTGAGCAGTGCGGTAACGAACTGGAAGCCGAAAAGTTGATCAATCCACGCTCAAAAGTTGACGGATCGACTCCGGAGCTGAAAGAAACGGAACACTTTTTCCTGGACCTATCTACGCTGGAGCCTAAGATCCAGGAATTTCTTAACGAAAGAGAAGATTACTGGCGTCCTAATGTTTTGCGTCAATCGTTGGGGACAATCCAATCGGTGGGTTTAAAGCCGACTTCAGTTACCCGCGACTTGGAATGGGGCATTCCGGTGCCGTTGGAAGGCTGGGAAGGAAAGTGCCTGTATGTCTGGTTCGAGGCAGTGATGGGCTACCTTTCGTCCTCTGTTGAATGGGGAAAGTTGAACAACCAACCTGACGTGTGGCGGGATTGGTGGACCAACCAGGAAGCCAAGTCCTTTTACTTCATTGGAAAAGATAACATCACTTTTCACGCCGTCACCTGGCCGGCAGAATTGCTTGGGATGGGTGATGATTTTGATCGGCGAATGGAAAACCCTTCTCCAAAACCACTGGTTTTGCCCTATGATGTTCCAGCAAACGAGTTTATGAATTTGGAAGGCAAGAAGATCAGCGGCAGTCATAATTGGGCTGTTTGGGGATTGGACGCCCTGGATCGTTACGACAGCGACCCGCTGAGATATTATCTGACAGTAGCCATGCCAGAAAACAGGGATAGCGATTGGGATTGGGAAGAATTCTTCCAGCGGAATAACAATGAGCTGGTCGCAACCTGGGGCAACCTGGTGAACCGGGTTTTGTCGTTCACCTGGAAGCATTTTGAGGGAAAAATCCCGAATCCTGCTGAATTGCGTACCTCTGACCTTGAATTATTGGAAGCGATCAAGGCCGGTTTCGAATCAGTCGGCAACCGCATCGAACGAGTTGAACTAAAAGCAGCCTTGGCAGAAGCGATGCGTTTGGCAAGCGAGGTCAACAAGTATCTCGATGTCCACGCACCCTGGTTTGAGATTAAGACCGATCGCGCCGAAGCGCAAAAATCACTTTACACTGCCATTCAGGCAATTGCCTGGTTGAAAATTATGTTTGCACCATTCCTACCGAATACGTGCGAAAAGTTGCATCAAATCCTGGATAGTGAAACGCCTCTTTTTGGAAGCCCGTTTACCAGGGAGATCTCTGATTCGCTCGGATCGCACCTGGTTCTCAGCCTTGATCACAAAGATTCCCTCGCAAGAGAAGGTTCAGATGTATGGGTAGCGCAAGAGTTGGTTGGTGGTATGCCATTCAATCAACCGGCAGTGTTATTCAAAAAACTTGACCACAGTATTGTTGAGGAAGAACGAAATAGACTGGGCAATCCTACAGCATAACGTTGTGGACTAAATTCAAGTTCTATAGGGAAACCAACTTTGGTTTCCCTCATTTATTTCTAAATTTATCCAGGTAAAAGGGCAGGTCAAGCAGCAGATTTTTAATAATCTTGTCAACCCGCGATCGCCACAGCGCATGATTATTATCTGTTTCAGAGTTTGTTCTACTGATAATATCGCTTACTCCCCGCAAAATCAGCCCCTTTGTGCCATGTATTTTCAAAACCCACGCGATGGCGGCTGATTCCCAATCTGCGGCAGGCACGCCAAATTCTTCTGTCAGAGTCCGGAAATTTCTAAAATCAATATCCTGGTCAGCGGAAGCCAGGGGAGCCCGACGGGTATTCTCTGGCAAGGTTGAACCGATCCAATCAGTATTCAGTTCTGCCGAGTAATAGTTGATCGCTTGCTGGCTGTCTCCCATTCGCTCGAAAACGTCATACATAATTGTTCGGGTTACCAACAAGGTCTCGCCAAGGTTTGCGAAACCTTCAAGACCTCCACAAGTGCCCAGGTTGATCACCAACTCCGGCTGCCAGCAATCAATGACGTATTGAGTAGAGGCAGCACTGCGGGTCTTTCCCCAACCGGAATGAAAGAAAACCAGGTCATGGGTACCGACTGTGCCATTAAACCAGTCACCAAGTGGAGTTGATTCAGTTTCTGATGGTTGAAGAATTTCGAGAACAATCCGCCATTCGGAATTGGCTGAAATTAGCAGGACAAAAGGAAGTGATGAACGATATTCCACTAAACCTGGTGGATCTTTTTGCCAACAGAAGCCGCATAAACCAAGAAGCGTTCAACCTCGTCAAGTCCAAGCAACTGGTTAGCCAAGCGATCATCAAATGCTGCGATCGCGCAAACGCCATAATCAATTGACTCGGCACAAAGGTAAAGATTCTGGCAAACATGTCCGGCATCTAAATTGATATATCGATAGGCTCTTGTACTGTAACGCCAACTGGTTCGGTAAACATTGGCAACCCAGAAGAAGGTCACTGCTGAGGTGATCACCTGCTTTTGTTTATAAACGCTTTCGTAGGCTTTTTGGCGCGTTTCTACGCTCAGATCAATGATCTCAAGCGCGTGCCGTTGGGCCACATAGCGATACAAACCCGGTGTAAGACCGGTAACTTTTTGGATCAACAAAAAAGTTTCGAACGGGTGACGGGAGCCAGCCGAAGGGACATAACGATTGGTCAATCCCCGGGTTGCGTTGATTTCCCGCACTCCCTGAGTGTATTTTAGAAGGTACGACAATTCGTCCAGAGATAGCTCGACACTTTCGTCATAACGGCGCAAAGAACGGCGTTTTTCAAGAAGTTCGAGCAGATCTTTGTCTTGCGGAACAAAATCTGAATTATCCGGTAAGGTAATTAATCCCGTTTCATCTGATGTCTTGTCCAGGTATTGTGGGTAAGGTTCTTTTTGTTTCTCAGCTGAAAGCGGAAGATTTTCGTCATAACCGGCCAAATGAATCTGTGCAATCAGATCTTCAGAGCGTTCCATTGCTTCTCCTAAAACTTTAGCATTGAAAGAATCATTGCCAGAACGATGATGATCGCCAGGGCAGCCATAACAATTTTGTAGATGCCTTGGGATGTATTTTTCGTGTTTTTTGCCATACTTACTCCAATTCAGCTTTGATAGCATTCGCTTTTTCAATCGAAATGCCTTTGATTTTCGCAATTTCTTCCGGGTCTGCTTCAAGTATGCCCTGGATTGAGCCGAACCGTGAAATAAGTTCTTTTCTACGTGCTGGGCCAATCCCGGGGATGGTGTCCAACCTGGAAGTCAACCCGATTTTACCACGCTTGTTTCGGTGAGCCGTGATCGCAAAACGGTGGGCTTCATCGCGGATGCGCTGCACTAAATAGTAACCCTGCGAGTGATCATCCAGGCGAATAGGTTCTGAGAAATTCGGTAGGAAGAGCAATTCTTCCTCTTTTGCCAAGCCAACAATCGTAAACTGACCAGTCAGGTCGTTTTCTTCCAAAACTTCAATTGCCTGGCGCAGTTGACCTTTTCCGCCGTCCACGATCAGCAGATCAGGCAGAAGGCTGAAAGCCAGATCCGGTTTGTATCCAGGAGAACTTTTGGCTTCAGCTTCGGTGAAATAATTCGAGAAACGACGCGTGAGCACTTCTCGCATTGATGCGAAATCATCCGGACCTGTCACTGTGCGGATGTTAAAACGTCGGTAAAGTTTTTTGTTGGGGATGCCCTGTTCAAAAACAACCATGCTGCCGACGCTGGCTGTGCCCTGCGTGTTGGAAATGTCGTAACACTCAATGCGGTTAGGCGGTTCGGACATCCCGAGAGCTTGCTGGATTTCACTAAGTGCGTCTCGCTGTCGGTCTTTATCAGCTTTCCAGCGAATTTCAAGTGACCGCAAGGTCTCTGCTGCATTTTCTGCCGCCATTTTTACAAGCGCCTTGGATTGACCTCGTTTTGGAACTGTAATCTGAACCTTTTCGCCGCCACGTTTGGTATTGAGCCACTCATTGATGATCAGCGCTTCTTCCACATCCTGGGGCAACATGACCTTGTTGGGTATGTAAGCTGCCTGGGAATAAAACTGCTTGATAAATTCCTCCAGGATCTCGGTGTTATCTTCTTCCTCTGTACCTTCGAGGATGAAGTATTCACGACCGATCAATTTGCCGGAGCGGATAAAGAAAATCTGCACGCAGGCTTCACCATTACTGCGTGCCATGGCGATCACATCTGAATCCTTGCGCTCGTTGGAAATGATTTTCTGGCGTTCCACTACTCTTTCAACTGCCTGGATCTGGTCGCGAACTACGGCAGCTTTCTCATAATTCAGTTGATTTGAGGCTTTTTCCATCTCACTTTGGAGCCTTTTCAGAACCGGATCCGTTTTTCCTTCAAGGAACTTTGCCAAATCCTCGATCATCTGGCGGTAATCGACTTTAGTGATGGCACCAATGCAGGGACCTGAACATAAGTGAATATCGTAGTAGAGACAGGGGCGTGGGTCCTTCCCGGTAATTTCTCGTGCGCAGGTCAGATATGGGAATATCTTGCGCAGGATATCCAGTGTCTGATGAACTGCCCAAACTGAGGTGTAGGGTCCGTAGTAGCGGGAGCCATCCTGCACC
This sequence comes from uncultured Anaerolineaceae bacterium, assembly GCA_964647425.1. Classification (GTDB taxonomy): domain Bacteria; phylum Chloroflexota; class Anaerolineae; order Anaerolineales; family Anaerolineaceae; genus Mesolinea. The sequence continues at coordinate 2,215 of CAZYIJ010000047.1, read as the reverse complement.
ATGTTTCTCGTCACTGTAACTTTAGGAAATTCGTCCTGCCAGTGGATCTTGATATAAGGATAGCGTTTGTCATCCTTGAGACGAACATTATAGAAAGGACGATGCTCCTTGATCAGGTTCATCTCAAGGATCAAGGCTTCCAACTCTGATGCAACAACAATCCACTCAATATCACGGATATTGGCAACCATTCGACGGGTTTTATAGCTGTGGTCGCTGGATTTCTGAAAATAGGACTTCACTCTATTCTTCAGGTTGATAGCTTTACCGACGTATATAATTTTCCCTTGCTCATCCTTCATTAGATAGCAGCCAGGAGAATCCGGCAGTGAGCCTAAAATTGAGGTAATTTTTTCTGGCAAAGTCATGTTTTCATTTTAACCTATTGAGGTAAGATTTTCATCAATGGCTTGGGTATAATTTGATTAGAGAAATTAAGATGACGATCCAAAAACTTTCAGATACTATAGCTTCTCAAATCGCCGCTGGTGAAGTGGTTGACCGTCCTGTCTCGGTTGTGAAGGAACTGATTGAGAATGCTATTGATGCCGGAGCAAGTGAGATCCAGGTGGAGATTCACAAGGCTGGCAGGGAGCGCATCCGGGTCAGCGACAACGGAGAAGGCATTCCGCACGAGGAATTAGAGCTGGCCGTCAGCCGGCATGCAACCAGTAAACTAAGTACGACAGAAGAGTTGTTTGATATCAAGACTCTCGGCTTTCGCGGAGAAGCGCTGGCTTCCATTGGTTCGGTCTCTCACTTAACCCTGGTTTCAAGACCAGAAAATCAGGATGTGGCAGCAAAACTAGCCGTTGATGGCGGAACAAATTCACCACTGCAGAAGGTGGCGGCTCCCATTGGCACTGAGATAACTGTAGAAGACCTTTTTTATAACGTACCTGCCCGGCTTAAATTTTTGCGCAGAGATATCACCGAAGCCAAGCACATCACCGGTCTGGTGACTCGGTATGCCATGGCTTATCCCCACATTCGCTGGGCTTTGAGCCAGGATGGCAGCCCCGAATTCCGATCAACTGGCAACGGCAATCGACCAGAGATATTACAGGCATTGTTCGGTACACAGGAATCAAAATCCCTGATGCCGCTAAATTTTAATGAAAAAGACCTTGCAATCAATGGATTTATCAGCGATCTTTCTTTGACACGGTCGAATCGTAAAGATATCACGCTGTTTGTCAATGGCCGCTTGGTGCAAGACCCAACTCTGACAGCAGCTGTGATCAAAGCTTATAACACGATGCTTATGGTCGGACGTTACCCGGTGGTTGTGCTCTTTCTGGAGATTCCGACACATCTGGTGGATGTTAACGTTCACCCCACCAAAGCAGAAGTCCGCTTTCGAGATCAGGACCATGTTTTCAGCGGCGTGCAGCGGGCAATCAGACGGGGTTTGTTAGCCTATACTCCCATCCCGGACTTGAACAGCTTGAATTTGTGGGGTCGACAAACACCTACCACCATCCCAACAAGTTTTGACGAAAAATGGCAGGTTCAACCAGCTGAGCAGACCCAATTGCAGGATGATGAGAATGCAATAACGCCCCAACAACAGCCCTTGCCTGGCACCCATCTGCCCTTGCTGCGATTGATTGGGCAGGTAGCATCAACTTACCTGGTGGCAGAAGGACCGGACGGCTTGTATCTGATCGATCAACATGCTGCCCATGAACGGGTTTTGTTTGATCAAATGATGGCGCAATATCGGGCATCCATGATCCCTTCTCAGAAATTGGTTGATGCGGTCCCTGTTGAACTCAGCCCCGAAAAAGCTGGAATCTTGGAAGCTAATCTTGAAATCATGTCTTCGTTAGGTTTTGAAATCGAACCCTTTGGTCCGAATACCTTTTTGATTCGCTCAATACCTATGATCGTTGATAGGGGAGACCCAAAGGATGCAATCCTTGCCGTGGTCAACGCCTTTGAGGAAGATGAAACTCCCCTGGAACACGAAGCTCAGGTACGAATTGCAGCCCGAGTCTGTAAAGGGATGGCGATTAAAGGCGGTCAGACTTTGTCTGAAGCAGAGCAGCGCAACCTGCTGCTCAACCTGGAAGCCAGCCAATCGCCGCGCACCTGCCCGCATGGACGTCCGACGATGATCCATCTGAGTGCTAATTTGCTCGAAAGACAATTCGGCCGGCGGGGTGCACGCTAGTGGATGGAAAAATGAAGGGTCTCTGGCTCGAAGACCGAA
>CAZYIJ010000046.1:0-14723 GCA_964647425.1 uncultured Anaerolineaceae bacterium | reverse complement strand
TCTTCGTCAAGCAGGTGGGTGCCGCCTAAATGGGACTCACCTCTCTTGAGCGCCATCAAGCCGCCCAAGCTGCCAACATGCGATGACACCACCTGACTTTCAGGTGATTTTATACGCATCAAGTCAATCAATTCGTCAATCAACGGATCGTGACTACCTGTAATTACCAATGTTTTGTTTATATCTTCCATTTTCCTCACCATTTTAACCGGCACTTTTTCACCGGATTCATAACCTTCGGTATCTTGAGGGACCTCAATAATACCATCTGCTTTTACAAATGAACTCACCACTCCAGCGCCCCGATTGAGCGGTACAGCTACCAGCTTGCCGTCGACATTCCCGACCCTGGCACGGATGAATTCAAGATACTTGAGAGAAGAAGTCAAACGTCTTGAGACAGTGGCTTCAACTCTGTGCTTTTTTTCCTCATTTTTCTTCAATATGAGGTTCAGTGCCGGATGCACCAGTTCTTCCATCACCAAGATTGCCGAAACTGGGTACCCGGGTAGACCAACTAAGGGTATCACTTTAATATCCTTGATTGCAAATCCAAGTACAACTGGTTTGCCTGGTCGAATGGCAACACCATGCAAGATGACTTCTCCAATTTCAGCAATGGCATCAACCGAATAGTCTTTCTTTCCGGCAGAAGAGCCGGCGTTAAGCAAGACAAAATCGCATTCTGCAGCCGCTTTACGTACTGCTTCTGTAACCAAATCAGGCATATCACGCACGACTGGATAAACAATTACCTCGCAACCCCAATCTTCGAGCATGCCTTTAAAGATGGTTGTATTGAATTCGATGATATTACCTTCCTGTGGGTCAGCTTGGGGTAAGACCAACTCATTCCCGGTAGGGATCACGCCAACAAGCGGTTTTTTGATGACTTTAACATCCAGTACTCCGGCTGCCAGCATGGCGCCTTGAATTGCGGGAGTCAGTTCTGTAAAACTGGGGACGATCATATCGCCTGCAGCAATATCTTCACCAATTTGACGGACATGTTGCCATGGCACTGCCGCTGAGAAAAGTTGTACTGCTCCGTCTTCAGCTTCGATCACATCCTCAACCATCACAACCGAGTCACAGCCTTCCGGAAGTGGATCGCCGGTATTGATCCAGTGGAACTGACTCTCCTTCAAGCTGACAGGACGTGTGTCAGTAGCTCCATAGGTCAGGCTTGCATCCAAAGCGATGCCATCCATAGCGCAGGAATTGTAGTGTGGGGCACTGATGTGTGCGTAGACTGCTTCAGCCGCAATGCGGTGGTTAGCATCCACAGTTTTGATCGTTTCTGTTTCTGACCGCACATCAGCAGCAATTAAAGCTTCAAGAAATTGACTTCGTGCTTCATCCAGCGGAATATTGCTCAAATACTTAAACGGCATAAGACCTCACAATCGGATTACGTTGACTTTTTCGCCTGAGGCGAGCCCTTCCTGGTCGCGCGGGATCAGGAAATAGCCATTAGCTTTGGATACGGTCGAAATCAGACCAGATTTTGATGGCACTGGGATTGCCAGATCACCCTCAAGACGCACTAAGATCACTTCTTCGCGACCATGGTTGGAGGAAACCGCTCTGCTTAAGCGCGCTTCGATCGTCGTTCGCTCAACCTTGCTGTTGGACATTGAGAAAAGCAGCGGTCTGACCAGGTTGTGGAACATGAAGAAAGCTGCCACTGGGTTGCCTGGTAAGCCAAAGACCGGTTTGCCCTCAATTTCGCCGATAATGGTTGGTTTTCCGGGTTTGATCGCAATGCCGTGCACAAATATCTGACCTAATTCTTCAATCAAAATAGGCATGTTATCATGTTCGCCCACCGAAGTACCACCCGAGACCAACAGCATGTCAGTTTCAGCAAGCATTTTTTGAATTGCGGTTCTCAGCAGATCTCGTTGATCCGGCACAATTTCGTGGGTTAGAGCGACGGCTCCAGCTTCCTGCAGCATAGCCGTCAGCATGAGCGTGTTAACATCGCGAATCTTACCCGGTCCAAGCGAACTATTAACGGGCAACAATTCATCACCGGTGGAGATGACCCCCACCCTGGGTTGTTTGAAGACATCAATTTCGGTCAATCCCATCGATGCCAGCGTGCCAATATCGGCGGGGTTAAGCTGTTTACCAATCGGTAGAATCAGGTCATTGGGTTTGAGATCTTCACCCTTGAAAATCATATTCGCGCCTGGAGCCACAGATCTTACGAATGCGAATTCGCCCGCGCCAAAATCTTCGACGTATTCAATCATCACCATCGAGTCCGCACCTTGAGGTAAGGCACCACCGGTAGGAACGTAAAAACATTCGCCCGGTTTGAGCGTGTGTGTGGGCATCTCGCCCATCCGACTTTCGCCGACTTTACGTAAAATAGCAGGGATTGAATCAGAACAACCTACCAGGTTGCGGCTGATCACAGCAAAACCGTCTACAGTGGAACGGTCAAACGCAGGAACAAATTCATCTGAAACGATATCCTTCGCCAGGAAGCGCTCAGTTGCATTAGTAAGATTAGCTGTTTCGACTCCCAGCCGGATATGACCAAATATGCGTTGAACAACACTCTTTGCTTCGGAAAGTGAGATTACTTTAAACATAGTGACCTGTATTGTACTCAATTTATTAGTACAGGTGTTGTATTTATGTAAACTATGTTGATGTGTAGTTTTCTAGTTAAAAAGCAGGACATATCTTTGAGTAAATTTGGTTTCTACTCTATGGTCGATGTTCAGATAATATGAGGTAATTAACATTCACACCAATTTCCACATTAGGCAGGAATGAACAAAAGGGGTGATTACGATCGAAGGTTCTACAACCCCTTAAGATGGATTGCTGCTTGATTCTGTTTCCTCGTAAAACATGAGAAAGCGCGGTGGCTTATAAAAACTAAAAGGTTTTGATCCTCAATCTGTATCACCCATCACTCATCACCCACCACCCATCATCCATCACCCATCATCCATCATCCATCACCCATCATCCATCATCCATCACCCATCGTCCATCACCCCTCCTATCTCTCTCTGATGCTATTCCAACCCTATTGTGGCTACGCGCATTAATGTGTTTGGTAATACACGTCTTTTTAAGAGGATCCTCCCACTTGTGGCTACGCGCAATATCTCGACCTTCCTATTGATAATATTAGCCATTCATTCCCCTGTTTGTGGCTACGCGCATTAATTTAGCCATCCAGATAATGATAAAGCAGTTGATTGAACAAAAGCAGTCTATGCCGATCAAATAAAAGTCGAGAAGAACAAGCCCATCGACATACTAACATATTGATGGTTACTTGCAATCTTAGCTTCCCTAATGTACAGTTCGATCATACGTCTTCCCTATTGTGGCTACGCGCATTAACTTGGTTTGAATCTGAAAACACGAACTGTCGACAAGCTATTTTGTGGCTACGCGCAAAAATAAGCCTCCTCTTCCACTTAAAAAGCTTTCAGAGAAGGCAAAAATATTTACTATTTGTTAGATTTCTATTCAAAAGCAATGATCAGTTGGTAGTGTGGTTGACCGCCACTGTGGATTTCAATTTCCACTTCTGGATATTCCTCGCGTACGCCGTCAGCCAACAGATTCGCCTGGGTTTGATTGAGATCCTCTCCATAAAAGAAAGTGACTCTTTCAACTTCGTCCATATTGGCTTTTTCAAGAAGTTTCTCAATTGCCTCTTCAATTGTAGGAGCAGAAGAAACAAGCTGACCGTCATAAAGTGCGATAACTTCACCCTTTTCCACCTCGACACCGTCAATTTCAACCGAGCGGGTCGCAACGGTGATATCGCCTGTGTGAACTTCCTGAATGGCTTCTTTCATCGATTCTTCGTTCTCTTCGAGAGTGCCTTCGGGATTCAGTCTGAGCATGGCAGCAAAGCCTTGAGGGGCGTTGCGGGTAGGAATAATCACAATTTGCTTTACACTGACCTTGGCAGCGTTTTGAGCAGCCAAAATGATGTTTTTGTTATTGGGCAGAATAATGACTTTATCCGTTGGCAAATTTTCAAAAGCACCGACCAGTTCCTGGACGCTGGGGTTCATGGTTTGACCACCCTCAACAATCGCTGAAACACCCAAGCTGGCAAAAATTGAAGCCAATCCCTTGCCTGGAGCCACAGCTACCACTGCGATCTCACCGGGGTTTACAGGGGTTAACGTCAACTCTTCTTCTTCAGCCTGGCGTTCGCTCATCTGGTCCTGCAAATTTTCCATCATGATCTTCTTCACCACACCCTGAGTCTCGGTATAGCTGATTGGATCAAAGCGTTTAGCCAACTCGGTGTGGATATGCATCCGATAAATACCATCACCCTCACCAACCTGGATGCTGGTGCCGATTTGAGCGAGGTCTTCGTAATATTTTTCGAGTAAAAATCCTTGATTCGGGGCAAAATCAATTATAACCTCATAATCTTGCCCTTCTTCAACAGTCTCCATGGCATTGCTCAGGTCGAGTTCCGCCAAGGGTTTTAAAACCGCTCCGCTGGAGTCTAATGGTTGACCTTGCAGCAAGCGCACCATACCTTCAAAGATGTAAAATAAACCCATCCCACCGGAATCAACTACGCCCGCTTGTTTGAGCACAGGCAACAACTCTGGCGTATTTTTAACGCTCACGTCACCCGCTTCAACAATCGTCAAAAGTATTTCGCTCAAGGTGGAGTCAACTCTTATCGCTTTTTCGGCAGCACTTGTCATATCTTTGACAACCGTGAGGATCGTCCCTTCTACAGGTTTTACAACTCCCTTGTAGGCAGTATTACGAGCTTCCTGCATTGCGCGCATCAGCAAGTCGGGGTCCATGGTTTCGTAATGATCCAACGCCCGTGAGAAACCGCGCCAAATCTGCGAGAGGATCACGCCAGAATTACCCCTTGCGCCCATCAGGGCACCCTGGGCAAAGGCTCTGGCTGTCTCACCAGCATTGTTTGAGCGAATTTGATCAGCTTCCTTGAATGCTGCCTGCATGGTGAGGACCATGTTGGTACCAGTGTCACCGTCGGGAACCGGGAAGACATTCAAGGAATTGACGTAAGCCTGGTTGGTTGTTAACCAAATCAGACCTGCTTCAAACAGTAACATTAAACCGTTACCGTTCAGGGGCGATTGGAGCAACTTGTGACGCTCCTCTTCATTGGGAAGGACGTATTTGTATTGATTCATTTTTCACCTTGGCAGTTTTAATCCGGATTGCTGACTCTCAACCCCCGTACATGGACGTCTACGCGTTTTACCGGAACCGCCATCGTTTTCTCCACAGCATATTTGACGCTTTCAGCTACCAAATCAGTGACCGTCTTGATCCGAAGCCCATATTCGATCACCAGGTTCAGTTCTAAACTTACGCCGTCTTCTTCGGTTCTGACAATTACCCCAAAATCCGCATCTTTGTTGAAGAATCTGGAAACCGACTCGCCCACATTTCCTGGTGTAAGGCTGATCACACCATAGGACTGCAGGGCGGCGTTGCGGGCAACCGTGCGAATGGCTTGTGAGAGAATATAGATGCTCCCAAGTGGATTTTCTTGTGTTGTCATTTTTTAGCTCTTTCTCCGAGATTCGCCTTGATTATTTGCAAAATCTCTGGTAATATAAACGCTTGCGCGTGCAAACAGTTACGCGACAGACGATATTATAATGCAAGAAAGGTATTGAGATGGCAAAGTGCAGTCAGTGTGGAAAAACCACAACCTTCGGTCACAATCGCAGTCACTCACTCGTCGCAACCCGACGTAAGTTTCGCCCCAACCTGCAGCGGGTTACCGTGATGGAAGGCGGAAAGAAAGTTCGCAAAGTACTTTGCGCACGCTGCATCAAAACTCTGACCAAGACATATCGCTAGTTTTTACACCTAAAACAAACATCAAAAAGTCGCTATGCGGCTTTTTTGATTTTAAAGCAGGGCTGCTTTCAAAGAGGCGATCCCTGCGGCAATACCTTCAGGATGTCCAAACACTGCCGTTCCGGCTACAAAATTTCTTGCTCCGGCTTCGTAAGTCATCAAAATGGTTTCAGGACTGATTCCGCCGTCAACCTGGATGATCGCATTGGAGTCATTTTCTTCCAAAATCATCCTGACTTTTCTAATTCTTTCCAGTGCTTTAAATAGGAATTTTTGTCCTCCAAAGCCAGGGTTGACCGACATGATCAACACCTGATCCACCACGTCTGCCACATAATTCAACCCGTCCAATGAGGTGCCGGGGTTAAATGTCAGCCCAGCATTCGCGCCAAGTTCCCGAATTGACTGCAGGCTGCGGTGGATATGCGGGCAGGTCTCATAATGGATCGTGACTGTTTTGGCACCGGCTTCGATAAAGTTTTTTAAGTGCTTTTCAGGCTCAATTATCATCAGGTGAACATCAATGGGCAGATCGCAAGCGTCTTTGCAAGCCCGGACAATATCGGGGCCAAAAGTGATGTTAGGGACAAAGCAGCCATCCATTACATCAACATGAATCTCGTCTGCCCCACCCGCCTGGGCAGCTTGAACCTGGGCACCCAGATTTTTCAGGTCAGCTGATAGTATTGAAGGGGAAATTATCGTTTTCATAGGTACCTGTCAGGGCTTTAATATTATGTAAATGTAGAACCAGAATGGAATTAACCCGATCAGTAAAAGACTGGCTAGTATTCCCAGCGCCCATGTTTTCCAATCGATTTGATCTTCTTCTTCCCAATCTTCCTCAAAATAATAGTCATCAGTGTCTTCAACAAGCGGCGCTGCAAAAGTCTCTGTTTGAGGTTTTTCAATTGGATTCTTTGGCTGTACTGCAATTGGATCAGGCTTCAGCAGGGTCTGTGGCGGTGTGAATTGCTCTTTTTCTCCGTTGATTGAAGATTGAGAAAGCCGTGCTCCCTGAAAAGTATCGTGAACAAAAGCTTTATTCTGGCTGGATTCCGGGTTTGAATCATAAAGTCCAAGCAGCAACCGGCCTAATTGATCAGCCGTTCGATAACGGGAACTGGGTTCCTTGGATAGGACTTTCAGGATAATCTCTTCTAATGCAGACGGTATGCTGTTGTTGTAATAACGCGGAGCGACTGGTTTGTCCTCGCGATGCATGCGTGCTAATTCCGCCGAGTCAGAGGCAATAAAAGGCAGTCTGCCTGTGATCATTTCATATAATATAACCCCCAGAGAGTAGACATCCGAGGCGGGTGATGGCGGGCGACCTCCGGCTTGTTCCGGTGAGAAGTAATGCGGGGAACCCCATACCACATCGCTCAATTCATCCGGCGAAATGCTTGCCAATGCCCTCGCAATGCCAAAATCGGTCACTTTTAAGCGTCCTTCCGGTGTAACCAGCATGTTGTGTGGTTTAACATCACAATGCACCAATCCAGCACGGTGAGCATAGCCAACCCCACCGCAAGCCTGGACCATCAACTCCAAGGCTTCACTGACCGGGAATCGTTCTTTCTGTTTGACGAGAGTTTTTAGATCTGTACCAGGCATATACTCCATCACAATAAAAAGATGTCCCTGGTCAAGACCAAAATCGTGCACGGTCACAATATTTGGATGGGAGAGATTGGCAGCCGCCCGGGCTTCCTGGCGAAAGCGCTCGCGAAAAGCGGGATCCTTGGAGAAATCCTCACGCAAAACCTTTACAGCCACATTCCGTTCAAGCATCAGATCTCTGGCTTTATAAACCACAGCCATGCCACCAGTTCCCAATGTTTCCTGGAGCTGGTAACGGTCATTCAGCAAGCTTGGCATCTCCATAGCGGTGATTATAATGCAAATCCTTCTGCCAACGAACAAATAAAATCTATCCGCATTAATAAAGCAATTTTCAAGTCTTCCAGTATTAATCAGCCCCAATCACACTGAATTTTTTTGAGGAATTTCCACTATTTGGTCCCAAATACCCTTGCTTTTTTAGATCATTAGACCTATAATGTGGTAAAGATTGTCATAAAGTGTCAATAAGTGTCAAAAAAACTGAAAAAGGAGCGCCAAGAGAGGCGCTTCAGTGCTTAAAAAAGGAATTAGAACAAATGTTTTATGGCAGGTCGGAGTACAACATCGATAAGAAGGGCAGAATGACAGTCCCTTCCAAATACAGGGAGGAAACCCCCGATGGTGTTGTGGTTACAAAAGGACTGGATGGAAACCTGATGGTCTATGCGAAAGAAACCTTTGATATCTTCGCTGAGTCCATGAACAGCATCTCTGTCACAGACCCCAACCTGCGTTCCTTCAGACGTGAAATTTTAGGTAATTCAGCAGAACTGACTTATGACTCAGCAGGGCGTATCCTCATTCCGTCACACTTGCGGAAGTTGGCAGGAATTGAGGACAATGTGATGATAGTCGGAGGTGGGCAATACTTTGAGATTTGGGATCTCGATCGACTCAAAGCCTACGAGGCTCACAGCGACCCAGAAGCTCAAGCAAAAGCCTGGGCCTCGCTGAACATCACAACAACCAGAGGAAATTGATGAACGCGGTGCCACCGGCCTCACAGCCCCACCGCCCAGTACTTTACCAAGAAACAATCGAATATCTGGCTCCAAAAAGCTTAGGTCGTTATTTGGATTGCACAGCCGGCGCAGGGGGACATTCCTTTGGAATTCTTGAAGCTTCTTCTCCTGATGGTCAACTTATCGCCATCGATCTTGACCCGACTGCAATTCAACTCACTACTGAAAACCTCAGCATTTTCGGCAATCGCGCCCTTGTTGTTCACGACAGTTATCTTCGAGCGGCGAGAATCTTGCAACAAAATGGCTGGGACAAAGTTGATGGAATCGTTCTGGACCTGGGAGTTTCTTCAATGCAGCTCGACCAGGTTGAACGCGGTTTTTCGTTCCGCACGGAGGCTCCCCTGGATATGCGCTTTGACCCAACTCAAGGGCCAACAGCTGCTGACCTGGTGAACAACCTGGCTGAAAAAGAACTGGCAGACCTGATCTGGAAATACGGAGAGGAAAGGTTTTCCCGCCGGATAGCCCGGAAGATCGTCCAGAAACGACCAATTCTGACCACTATTCAGTTGGCAGAAGCGGTTCGTTCAGCAATTGGAGGCTCGCATAGCAGGATCGACCCTGCTACACGCACTTTCCAGGCTGTTCGAATCGCAGTCAACGATGAATTGCGAACTGTTGAAGAGGCGATTCCGAGCCTGATTGAACTTTTAAAACCGAAAGGTCGCCTGGCGATCATAAGCTTCCATTCATTGGAAGATCGCTTGGTGAAGCAAGCCTTTCGCAGAGAGAGTACAGATTGTATATGTCCCCCCGAGCAACCAATTTGCACCTGTGGGCACATAGCCAGCATAAAAGTTCTCACCCCTCGACCGATCAGTCCATCTGAAAATGAAACCGAGGAAAATCCGAGAGCTCGCAGTGCAAAATTGAGAGTAGCTGAAAAAAAGTAAGAAGGAATATGTAGTGCAGAAATGAAAAATGATATGTTGCAAGCCTACAAACAAGCCCCCTGGCGCACCCAGATTCAATGGGTAGGAGTTTTCCTCCTTATTGTTGTTGCTGTAGCAACAGTGGCAGGGCTTTACTTATATATCAGCGGACGCTCTGCCGCGACTGGTCGCAGGATCCAGAATCTGGAGAGTGAATTAGCCATTCTGCATAGGCAAAATAACGATCTGGAAACCCTTTTGGGTGAGATCCAATCCGAAAATGCTCTTTCGGAGCGAATGAATTCAATGAATATGCGCTCGCTTACCCCAGAGGAAGCCCTTTACCTTGAAGTCCCCGGTTATGTCCCCGCAGAAGGCCCTTCGTTCGCACCACCCCCAACTATTTTAGAAGAACGTACACCAATTCTGCTGCCAGAGTTTACGAGCACCTTCTTTGAGTGGATCTCTTCTAAACTCCAAGCAGGACCTCAAAAATCCACCCCTACTAACGAGGTGCAACCATGAGTGAAAACATCAAAACTCGTTTTCTGATGATTTGTGTTATTTGCACAGCTGTGGCTGGCATTGTTGGCATCCAGATGATCCGCATTCAAAACACCGAAGCCGCCCAGCGCCTTTTAGACGCCAGCGAAAGCTACCAGGGTGTCACACGCATCGTTTATCCTGATCGTGGCAACATCTATGATTCCAAAGGACGTCTGTTGGCGGGAAATGAGACCTCCTACGAAATCGGCTTGGATCTGAACAGTATTTCTCAACCAGAAACGGTTGCCAGTATTGCCTCAAGTGTTCTGGGACTGGATTATGCCAAGGTTCTTGGCTATGCAACAATGACTCCTGGCAATGGCAATCCGATTTACCAGGTTTTGGATGATTTTGTCAGTCAGGATAAAATTATTGAACTTGAAACCATTAAAGATGATTACGACAACCGTGAAGCCAAAGGCAAGGAGATTCTGCCAAATATTGATGGTCTGATTTGGACAGCGCATTCCCAACGTACTTATCCTGAAGGAACGCTCGCCTCAAATATTCTCGGTTTCTACAGCTATCTGGACCGCACAGGGGGTATTGGTTATTTTGGTTTGGAAGAAGCTTACGATTCCCAACTTTCCGGAACCCCTCAGGAAGTCTATATTGTTTTTGACCCACAACGTCTTAGTACAGTAGAAGAAGTTCCACCTGGCGTGACCCTGGTGCTAACTTTGGATCGCGAAATCCAGGCGATGACTGAAAAAGCGCTCGATGAAGCCATTGAGTGGTCAGGTGCGGAAAACGGTACCATCATCGTCTACGATCCGGAAGACGGCAGTGTTATTTCCATGGCAACTGCCCCTCGCTTGGATCCAAACAATTACTGGGATTATGCCGATCTCTTCCCCAATCCCACACCTTTCAACGCAGCGATAAGCAAAACCTACGAACCCGGCTCTGTCTTCAAAGTACTCACCATGGCAGCCGCCCTGGATTCAGGCTTGGTAGACCCTGAAACACGCTTCCAGGACACTGGCGCATTTAGCATCGGTGGAGCCACTATCTATAACTGGAATATGGGCGCCTGGGGCGATGTTGACATGACAGAATGTCTGCAATACTCCTTGAACGTATGTATGAGCTGGCTTTCTACTGAGATGGGACCAGACACTTTTTACTCTTACCTCAAGAATTTTGGACTTGATAGAAAAACCGGTATCGATTTGGGGGGGGAAAATAGTTGGCCGCTGAAATTGCCGGGTGACAGCCTTTGGTACGAAGTTGACCTGGCCACCAATAGTTTTGGTCAGGGCATCTCGCTTACACCAATTCAAATGGTCATGGCAATCGGTTCGGTAGCTAATGACGGTCGCATGATGGCCCCCCACCTTGTCAAATCGATGGTTATCAACGGCAAACAATACAATGTGGATCCTGTAGTGGTGGGCACCCCTATCAAAACAGAGACTGCCAGAACGTTAACAAAAATGCTGGTAAATTCGCTCGAAAATGAAGCCTCCAATGCCCTAGTTGAGGGTTATTCTGTTGCTGGTAAGACCGGTACCGGTGAAATCGCCACTCCTTATGGTTACTCTTCCACAGAAACCAATGCCTCATTCGTAGGCTGGGGTCCCGCGGAAGATCCGAAATTCCTGGTTTATGTCTGGCTTGAAAAACCCTCAATCTCTATTTGGGGCTCTGAAGTTGCTGCACCGGTGTTCTCTGACCTGGTTAGCAAATTGGTAGTTTTGATGGATATTCCCCCTGACAGCGTTCGCCTGGCAGGAAGTTATTCTACAGCGGAAAAGTGAGGTCTTGAGTTATAAAATGTTGACGGTCAGTAAGGTTCTAAACGCTCTCGGAATGGATGCAGATCCACGCGGCTGCCAGGATGTAGTCACGGGTGCTTGCGTCGATTCTCGTCTGGCAACCATTGGAAGCCTCTTTGTTGCGCTTCCTGGAGAGAACACTGACGGTCACCTTTATGTTGACCAGGCATTTGAGAGCGGTGCGGTTTTAGCCCTTGTTGAACACAAGATCAAGAGCGCTTATCCAGTTTTCAATCTGACTGACCGCCCTGATCGTCTGCGAAAACCTCCATTTTCCGTTATCGTCCCCAACCCTTTGGAAGCACTTCAAAAGCTGGCTGCCTGGTGGCGTGCCCAGTTTGATATTCCGGTCATCGGTATCACAGGTAGTGTCGGTAAATCGTCAACCAAGGAAACCATGGCGGCATTGCTCGGCTACAAGTTTAGAGTGCTCAAAAATAAGGGCAATATGAACAACGAAATCGGACTGCCGCTCACCTTGCTTTCCCTGAACGAAAGCCATCAGGCGGCTGTGCTTGAAATGGGTTTTTATGTTCCGGGTGAAATTGAGCTGCTCTGCAAAATCGCCAAACCCCGCATCGGTGTTGTAACCAACATCGGAACTGTGCATGCGGAACGCGCTGGCGATATCGAAACGATTGCCATGGGGAAATCTGAACTGGTGCAAGCTTTACCATCCAAACCCAACGGTCTGGCTGTCTTGAATAACGACGATCCCCGCGTACGCAGCATGGCAGCCCAAACCTCAGCTCGCGTGACAACTTACGGTTTTTCTCCCGAGGCTGACCTCTGGGCAGATCACATCCATTCCGCTGGTCTCTCGGGCATCAGCTTCGCTGCCCATCACGAAGGGAAATCCCACAAAATTGCTTCCGAGCTTTTTGGAAAACACTCTGTTTACAACCTGCTGGGCGCAATCGTAGTAGCTCTTGAACTTGGTTTTAATTGGGATGAAATCGAGCAGGCACTGCGCAGCCAGGAAATGGTCCAGCGAGTGCGTGTTTTTACCAGCAAGTTGGGTGCCTGGGTCATCGACGACAGCTACAACGCCTCCCCTGCCTCCACGATTGCTGCGCTTGATTTGCTTGACGAATTGGAAGGTAAAAAAATCGCCGTTCTTGGCGATATGCTCGAGTTAGGTCAATATGAAACCGAAGGGCACGAACAGGTCGGTCGTAAAGCAGCCTTGGTTGCAAAAAAGATCGTTCTAGTCGGTCCGCGCAGCATTCTGACCCGCAACGCTATTCTGGACACCGGATTTCCAGAAGAAGATGTGCGCTGGTTCGCTGATTCAGAAGAAGCAGCTGTCTTCCTACAGCAAACCTTGAGGGCGGGTCAAACGGTATTAGTTAAAGGTTCGCATGGAATGCGGATGGAAAAAATAATCAATGCCCTGGAGGAAAAAATCTAATGCGTGGATTCTCTTTGGCAATTGCTATCAGCAGCATCAGTTTTCTTCTTTCAACTATTTGGGGTGATCCCTTTATCAAACTACTTACGAGCTTCAATATTGGCAAACGAATTAAAGAGGACCAACCTGTCACCCACCGCAAGAAAGAAGACACCCCTACCATGGGCGGCTTTATGTTCCTGGTGCCGGTCACACTTTTGACCATAATTTTGAATGCGGTTTCGCTCTTCGGGTCCCGCTTGATTGGCTCTTCCATCCTCGTACCACTCTCCGCTTTGTGGGCTTTTGCTATCATCGGTGCAATCGACGACTGGGAAGGCATTCGCGGTTCCCGCAAAGGGTTGGGCATGAGCGCTCGCACCAAGTTTATCCTCCAGGTGATCGCAGCAGTAGTATTGGCATTTGGCATGAAAGATATTCTGCTGGTACCGCATTTATTCTGGCCAGCCTCTGACGTCCCCCTCAATTTTGGTTGGGTTTATATCCCTGTCGCTACCATAATCATCGTTGGTATGGCAAACGCCATGAATTTCACTGATGGTATTGACGGTCTTGCCAGCATCATTTCAATGACCGCCTTCGGCATCTACGGCATTATCGCTTTGATGCAAGGGCAGGTCTACCTGGGTCGCTTCTGCTTCAGCATTGTAGGCGCACTGGCTGGCTTTTTGTGGTTCAATAGCAACCCAGCCCGGCTCTTCATGGGCGACACAGGCTCACAGGCTTTGGGCGCTTCTTTGGCAGTGGTCGCACTGATGACAGGTCGCTGGCTCTTTTTGCCATTGATTGCAATTATCCCCACAGCTGAACTTTTGAGTGTAATTATCCAGGTCTCTTATTTCAAGATCACAAAAGGGAAGCGCGTTTTCAAGCGCACCCCGATCCACCATCATTTTGAAGA
The DNA here is from genome assembly GCA_964647425.1 of uncultured Anaerolineaceae bacterium. Classification (GTDB taxonomy): domain Bacteria; phylum Chloroflexota; class Anaerolineae; order Anaerolineales; family Anaerolineaceae; genus Mesolinea. The sequence goes on along the minus strand of CAZYIJ010000046.1, from coordinate 705 downwards.
AATTGATTGGACCGAAAGCCAGATTGTTATCCGCTTTTGGATTATTGAGCTGGTGGGTGCCATGCTCGGCTTGAGCCTGACTTTTATAAGGTAAATATGAAAAACTATTCTGGAAAAAAGATTGTCATTATTGGAGTTGCCCGTCAGGGACAAGCTTTGGCGCGCTTCTTTACTAAACGTGGAGCACAAGTAGTGCTGACTGATGCTCGGGATAGAGATCAGCTCGGTGAGGAAATGCTTGAGCTTGAGAAATTAGCGGTCACTCTCGACCTGGGAGGTCATCAAATCGAAGTATTGGATGACACAGACCTGGTGTGTGTCTCTGGTGGTGTGCCGCTTACGATCCCCTTCATCCAGGATGCTCTGGTTCTCAACATTCCACTCACCAATGATTCGCAAATTTTCCTCGAAGAATGCCCTTGTATGGTGGCTGGCATCACTGGTTCGGCGGGCAAAAGCACCACAACAGCCCTGACCGGTTTGATGGCCAAAACGACTTTTGAAATGAAATCTAATCGTCAAAAAGCCTGGGTGGGCGGAAACATTGGCAACCCCCTCATCGATGCTCTCGATGAGATCCAGGAAGACGACCTGGCTATTATGGAACTTTCGAGTTTCCAATTGGAGTTGATGAAGAATTCTCCTCAGGTCGCAGCCGTGCTCAACATCACCCCCAACCATCTCGACCGACACGGCAGCATGGAT
>CAZYIJ010000045.1:0-14729 GCA_964647425.1 uncultured Anaerolineaceae bacterium | reverse complement strand
AGGGTCTCTTTGCTCAAACGGATAGCCTTTCTCTCTTCCAGCTTTTCAGCCATCAGGGTTGGACCAAAACCTCTTAGCAGCGGATCGTTGATAAAGTCTTCAACAATCTCCCGTATCGCCTCCTCCGTCTTGCGATTACTGGGTACCCCCCGCTTCCTGGAAACCAACCCTGCAACGCCTTCCATCCGATATCTTCGCAGTATCCGCCGAAATTGTCGATCACTGATCCCCAGTCTTGCCGCCGCATCTTTTTGGCTCGTCCGCTTCTCTTCTACCCGTTCTATTTCAGCCTTACAGGCTAATTCCTTAGCATTCATTTCGATTGTCCATGTCATAGCTCCTAATGTTAATTAGGACATTTCTATTTTGCTACTTTAGGACATTATCATGTTGCTCTTACAGCCCGCATCCATCAGCTCAATCTGAAAACACTGCCCGGTCACCTTGCCTCACACCAGAGAGGTTCGCTTGAACTCGACCTGGATTTGACGCGGGAGACCTTCTTTTTCAGTGATGAGCTGCCGTTACCGCTTTCAAACAGCTCTGGACCTCCGCAGGAATCCGGAGTCATAATTTATAACCACGATGACAGTGCAGTTGGTCATGACAACTGGTTCAAAGTTGATGCCACCAGTCTTGATTTTAAATTCCCAGCTCTAACGCGCTTCCAGTTTGAAAACAACTTCGTCGGGCTTGACCTAGGCAATTTTTGGGTTGGCAGCCTGCCTTGTCAATCGGGGCAGCCGCAACCAGCTCTGAATTTGGAGGCCGAGGATGGCAACGGTGGAACGATTGTCAATAGCAGCCTGGCTTCCGGCGGAAAATATTGCCAATACCGCTGGAGCGGTACGGATTGGAACACACTGACCAGTTGGGTTTTGGGACCGATACTGGTTACTCAGTTAGCGGAAGGCTCGGTCTTCCCCCTTTTAAGGTTTTTTAACCCACCACTGAGTTCCGTCTTACAGTTGCGTATCCTTGTCAATCTGCAGGGAAAACTGGTTTTTGAGGGTCCCGTCACTCAGCAACCTTCCGGGCAGGGTTATGCCAGCCTGGACCCGCTGCATTTGCCCCTTGGAGAGCTGCCATTGCAGAGTTACGCCAGCCCTCATGAACTGGTTTTGCAGGCAAAACAGACGGATATAGGTGAACACTTGCTAGAAATGGATGATATTCTGCTGATGCCGCAATTTACCTTTGCCGGTTATCATTCTTTAAGCGGTTTGAGTTATCCTTTAAAGATGATCGAAGATGAAATGACTGGTAAGAGCTGGAGCGTTCAGGATGGAATGGAGTTTAAGAGCCATTCCCGTATTGGTTCCGGTTTGGGGCTGCAGCCAAACCTTCCCCAGTATTTCTGGTGTTTTCAGACCGACATCAACAGTCAGGCTCCCATCGACCGCACCCTCTTGGTCAAAGCCTGGTATCGCAGACAATGGAGGTTGCCGTGAACTGGTCCGTAGAAGTATTGGATCGCGACAACGGTCGTTTTTTGAATTCACCGGAGAGCTGCACCCCTATCAGCTTGAGCTGGGATGATTTCTCAGGTCCGCAAAAAGCACTTGTCCGCTGTACCTCTGACAGCCTTAACATCGAAGACTGGCGAACACGCCTCGGTCAGGATGTGCGCGTTTATGACCCCAAAGGCAGATTGGCCTGGTGGGGCTATCTGGAGCAGGTCAGCCAGGTGAATGGCGAACTACATCATACGGTCGGGATGCGGGAAGTGGCGAATCGTGTAGCGGTCCGCTACCAGGATTTAGGCAGTCCTGAACCGGATGAAATAAGCCAGTCAGACTGGGTCGATAACCTGGAGAGCCAGGCGGTTTACGGGATAAAAGAAGCCCTTTACCAGGCAGGCAAGACTCAAAAGTCAACAGCTGAATGGATCGCGTCCGTGAGATTGACGGATAACGCCTGGCCTGAGGTGAAATTAGGACCCCACACCCCCAGAGCAATAGACACACCAGGCGCTTATTTTTTGGAATGCCGGGGATGGATGGACACCCTTGGTTGGCGGGTTTGGCCTGGGTTGAGCGCAGTAGCAGGGCACTCCCCAATTCAACAGGGCACGCAATCGGTTGGAAATTCCCTTTCAAGCCTGCAAGTTGCTCAATCTTTTTTAGTGGAGGATGCGCTGCAATTTAACTGCCTGGCAGTCCGGGCGCGCAAGCAAGGCAATCCAACAGATTCCCTGCGGTTCAGCCTGCAGACCGATTTGAATGGAAAACCTTCAGGGCTTGAACTAGGTGCCCAGTTATTGAGCTCCAGCGAATTAAGCAGCCAATCCTATGGCTGGGTGGACGTTCAGCTGCCTCAACCGGTCACCTTAAATGTTGGGGTGCCATATTGGTTGATTTTGGAGCGCAGTGGTGGCGTGAATTCGAGCAACTATTATTTGCTAGGACTGGACGAGAACCAGGCTTATCAATCGGGAACCTTGCTGATTTATGACCAATCCAGCGCAACTTGGCTAAGCCGAATTCCAGGCGCAGATCTGTTGTTTCGCTTGACCGGCGTGATCGACCAGGTGGAACAAATCCAAATGGTCGTTGCTCACGCCGGGCAATTTTTACAGCAATTTGAAGCTGACCTGGGACCAAGCCACTTTTTAGCTCCGCTTGGCGACGAGGGGCAGGATTGCTTACGGGTTTTTCGAACACTCACCAGGCAAGGGAATGCCGCTTTAGACACTTTTTGTTCTGAGATCGACCCTAATCGCAATCTAAAGATTTGGAGAAAGCCTGATTTTGCAGGGGCAACTTTACGAATCAGCCCGGAAGGTCGCCTTGAAACTCCCTTTGGTCAGCCTTTGGAAGCCCCCTGGCAAGCAGTTGGGCAGTGGCTTCTTTCCGAGACCGCCCGTCCGCTATACCTGTCCAGTCTCACTTTGGAGCCGAGCAGTGCTCGTATCAGCCTTAATCCAAGGCTGGATTGACCGAGTTGATATTTCAGACCGTAGGTTATTTTTCTGGTTGCGAAGACCCTACAAATGGACTTCTTTGTGTTTCTGGGTTTAACTTTTTCCTCGGATATAATTATCAGGATATCCGCTAAGGGCTGCATAGAAATAAGCGTCCAATAAAAGAACAATCAAAGCACAAAGATAGATCGTTCAAGTGCTGATTTTTGATAAAGATGATAAGAGCCGAGGAAAAGATGAATAAAGTAGCAATAGTAAGTGACTCTTCAGCATATATACCCAAAGAGTGGGTTAAAAAATATGACCTGACAATTCTTCCATTAACAGTTAACTGGCAGGGAGAATCATATTACGACGGCATTGATATCCAAGCCGCTGAGTTCTATCAGCAATTGTCCGAATCAAAAGAGATGGCTACCACCAGCCAGATCACAGTTGGGCAGTTTTTGGAAATCTTCCAAAAATTATTGGGAGAAGGAAAAGATGTTTTCTACATGGGTATCTCCAAGGGGCTTTCCGCCACCATCGATTCTGCCCTCCAGGCAAAAAAAGAACTGGGCGATCCAGAGAATCTGATTGTGATGGACACTAAACTGGTTTCCATGGCGCTGACCCTAATGGTGCTCGAGGTCGCTCGAGCAGTTGAGGAAGGTGCCAATTTGGAAGAATGTCACCAGCTTGCCCTGGATGCATATTCTCGTATCGGCGTTTACTTCACGGTCAACACGCTGGAATACCTGCACCGTGGTGGTCGCATCAACACCGCCAAGCGTTTGCTCGGCTCTGCTTTGGACCTGAAACCGATCATGATGATTCGCGACGGGAAAATCGAACTGGTGGAGAGCGTCCGTTCACAGAAGAAAGCCATCATCCGCATGGTAGAGTTGATTGAAAAAGATATTGACGGTCGTAAACCGGTACGCATTGGTCCCTTCCATGCCATGGCATTTGATGAAATGCTGACGATGGAGGAATTGGCAAAAAAGCGCCTGGAGCCAGTTCAGGTCATCCGGTCTGAGGTCAGCCCGGTGATCGGCAGCCACGTCGGACCTGGTACAGTCTCTATGGCTTACATCGTTGACAAACAAGCCTAAACTACGAAATCCAGAAATCTTTGAAGTAATTTTATGGGATGGCTTGAAAGCCATCCCAGATTTTTAAATTTGCTGATTGGCTAAAAATGCCATTCCCAAGACCCTTAAAGTCGCTCCAAGCCCATCATTTTTACCAGGTTGCAGGGAAACCAATTCATTCCAAACCTGGTCAATTAAATCTTTGTCCTGCAGAGTCAATAAAATAGGAACCGCGCAGGCCAGCATTGCTGAACGGCTGAATTTAATCTCGATTGATGAGTCCTTGGAATAATCCTCAACGAATTGAACCAACCCTGACCGTGAATTGTCAATAGCACGCAGTGCCTCAGCATCGCGCTCTGACAATGCAAGCAGCCCAAGTTGGAGCAGGCTCAAGCCAAGCCTGCTGGTGTCTGTTTCGTATCCAAAAAAGGTTTGCTCTTCCAATTGGGCACAAAACAGCTCATTGCTCTTGCTCAATGCGGTCCAATCCAGGCTCGGATCAAGAGTGAAAAGCTGTTTGACCAGATATCCGCTGAAGGGCAGCCTTTCGATTTGTTCAGGCTCAAGCGCTTCAGTATATTTTTGCAGGGCATGCAAACGTTCCTGAATTATTTCTGCATAATGGAAGCGGTTGATCGCCGGCCAGCGCTTATTGGCTATAGTCATGGCAAAGATGACCCAGGCTTCAGCGTGGGGGTCCGGGTCCAGCTTTGGTGAACGCGGCAGATCGGGCAGGTATTTCCAGCTGCTCAGTTCGTTCTGCAGGTAGGCTGGGTGAGCGAGCAGGCTGGCGAACAAGGCTTCTGCCTGCGCGCTGGCTTGCGGGTCGCTCTCCGTCATCAAGGCACTGATCAGGATGGCGAATGCCTGCACCTGCGTTGAAGCGACCAACTGGTAACGCAGACCGCTCTTTTCAACCCCAGAGCGCACAAAAAGACTGTGACCGTCTTCTTCCTGCAGCAACCTCTCGGTTTTCCAGGTTTGATACGCCTGGTTAAGGGTTGTGCGGCGTTCCAAGCGTTCTTCGGGAGTCAGTGGATTCAAATCTTCATATCCAGCAAGCCGAAAATCGCTGATGGTGATTGGTTCATTGCCTGAAGAGACAAGAGTATTTGAATCCCCTTTTTGCTTCCGGCGAATCATCCAAACCACCAGCATAAGCAACAGCAGCACGCCCAGAATGCTGACGATCAGCTCTGCTACGAAACGTGCTTGGGCAGGGTCAAATTGCGGAAACATGGCTTTATCTTATCATCCGTCAGTCTTCAACATACACGCAAAACATCTCTTCATCGCCAATTTTGAAACCAAGAAAATTGCTGCCAGATTCGAGTTGCTCAAGCGGCCATTTTGTGAGTAGTTCCTGGTTTCCTTCATAGAGCGCTTTTGCCTGAAATTCTGAAAGGTTTAGGTCAAGCCAGGTAAAATCTTCCGGCAAATAATTGTTCTCAAAATCTACTGCACGACACACCAAAACTTTCTCCAGGTTTTCCTGCAGGCTTTGGGGCAGGTTGCCAGAACGTGCCATCTCATACAAATACGGATCTGCGTCAGTTGAAAGGGAATTTGCCAGGAAAGCGTAATCCAACTCTTCGCCCTCCAAAGCGCGTTCGATGTTATGACGCGCGATCATCGTGTCCACATTGATTGCCGTCAGGGTAAAAACAAAAAGCAGCATCGCAGAAAGCAGGATCAAAGCCAACCGTTTGAACTTATTGGAAGCTTCCATCACGATCAACGAAACAAGGATAGCGGCAAGGAAGAAAATGAAAATCTGTGGGATGAAGCGGTAGGCAGTCAAGCCATAGGCATCAATATACATCACAATTCGTTGGTAAGCCGAAACCAGGACCACGCCAACCTGCAGCAGCAACAGCCCGCCCAGCAGCGAAAAAACGACCTTTTTTGCCTTACTCTCCCGACGCGTAAAGGACGCCAGGGCATAGTAAACCACGCCAGCGATGGCTGCTACCAAAAGCAGCTCTCTGAAACCTCTGTCTGCATACTGCGCGTAGGTAAAGCCATTTTGTGTGATATTGGCTTCACCCGCAAAGAAATATTGGAATTGGATGATTAAAAAGAAAGCGAAGAGAAGGTTCAGACTGACCAGGGTGATGATTGTCTCTGTCATCCCCAAAAAGGATTTCAGCAGGGGTTGGTCGGGTTCGAGCTCTTTTTGTGTGCTGCCATACACCAATAATAACCACAACGCGGCTGAGAAAAGCCAGGTGAAAAGCAGTGTAACCATAGTTCGCCCAAGCAGGTTCGACAGGAAATCAGCTTTGAACCATTCAAAAAGCGAGTCTATTTTGCTTTCAAAAATCGCATCAGCATAAGCAAAAAGAAAGGTGAAAATCAGCAGCAGTGGAACCGTGATCAGGATGCCTTTCAGGATCCCCAACGCAAGTCGCTTGCCAGAGTCCTTTTGTTCCGGTTCTTTAGCCGTAGTCTTGATTGTCTGTGATGCAATGATGGGGAAACCAACAAAGAATCCGCTAACTGCCAGAAATGCGGCTTTCAGATATTCACGACTCCGAAATTGCCACCACTGCCCGCTAAAGAAATCTGCGGTCAGCAGAAGCAGGCAGACCATGGTGACCATTAGGGATAGCAGCTTGCTGTATTCTTGACTGCGGAAGGATGGAATCAAGCCGGCAAATATTGTCAGACCCAACAGGATCCACGAAGATAAGGGAATTCTGCGTTCCTGCAGAATGCTGTTGAAAACGTAAAGAGCGCAAACCACCAGAACAGAAAGCGACCAGCGCAAACCTAACTCGGCAATACCCCACCAGAGCAGCATCATCACCGTACCAGCCGCGAACAGGCTGAGCAAAGAAAGACCGGGTCGTTTTAGTTTTTCACTTGGTAAAAACCCGGTTTTGTCTTCTGTATTCTTGGTTTCAAAATCAACTTCAGTTAATATTTCTTCATTCATTGAAACACCTCACAAAAATTTTACCGAAAAGCTCTCTCCGGGAAAATAATTAATCCATCAACTTCTCTGCCTCCCCACAGAGTAATAAAAAGAAGCCTGTGGAAGTATTAGAGGCAGCAAAACACTCGTTGCAGAGAACTCTTCTTCGGTTTGAGGATAGCATAGTCACTTTTGACTCTCAGGGACTTCCAATCACTCTCAAACCTTTTTTGAAAGTCCCGCCAGAGTCAGATCTCTTTGGAATTATATGCCAATCAATGGATTGGTATTAATAGAGCACTGTTGCTGCGATTTAATTGCTAAGCCGAGGTAACAAAACGAGTTCAACACGCAACTGATCTCTTGATACAATTCAACCAGTCTAATTTTATCCAGGAGGAAGCATGCCCAGAGCGACGTTCAATTTCCCAGCCGGTTTTTTATGGGGTACAGCTACTGCAGCGCACCAGGTGGAAGGTAACAATGTTAATAACGACTGGTGGGCTTGGGAGCAGGAAGCTGGGCACATTCATGATGGAGATCTCAGCGGAAAAGCTTGCGACTGGTGGGGCGGTCGTTGGCGCGAGGATTTTGACCGCGCGCAGGATGGCTGGCAAAACACCCACCGCTTTTCAGTAGAATGGTCGCGCATCCAACCGGAACCCGACCGTTGGGATGAGGCTGCTTTGGACCGCTACCGCCAGATGTTGTTAGGTTTACGCGAACGCAATATAACTGCCATGGTCACATTGCATCATTTCACCAATCCCATGTGGCTTGCTGAAATCGGTGGTTGGGAAAACGAAGCGGTCATTGACCTCTTTGCCGCTTATGTCGGACGGACAGTGGAAGCGCTCAAATCGCATTGTCAACTGTGGATCACCATTAACGAACCGAATGTCTACGTGAATGCAGCTTACCTGGGAGACGGCTTCCCTCCTGGCAAAAACGATCAGAAAACTGCCTTGAAGGTGCTGCTCAACATGGTCAGAGCCCACGCGGCAGCTTACCAGGTTATTCACGACTTGCAGTCTGATGCTCAGGTTGGTGTCGCGCATAATTGGCGCGGGTTTAAACCTGCTCATAACGGTCCACTAACCAGATTTCTAAGCAAAATGCATCATAAAGCGTTTAACGATGCCTTTGCCATGACCTTGAAAACAGGCAAGTTTGACGCAGTGATGCTCAAAGCAGATGTCCCCCAAGCAAAGGACACCCAGGACTTTCTCGGGCTCAATTATTACACCCGTGATTTGATCAAATTTGACCTGAAAAAGAACGGCAACCTCTTTAGCAATCGTCATTTTCCCAAAGACGCGCTCCTGTCTGAAACCGGATTTTTAGCAAACGACCCGCATGGCTTTCAAGAAGCAATCAAGTGGGCGGACAAATTTGGTCTGCCGATTTATATAACAGAAAACGGCTGCGATGACAGCCAGGATGACTTCCGCAGACGCTATCTGCTTGAACATCTCCAGGCAATGTGGCATATGCTTACTAACAATATTCCGATCAAGGGCTATTTTTATTGGACATTGGTGGACAATTTTGAATGGGAACGCGGCTGGAGCCAGCGCTTCGGTTTGTGGGGGCTGGATCCCCAGACCCAAATCCGTACAAAACGCAAGAGCGCGGATTTATACGCAGAAATCTGTCGGACAAATGCGATCACCTCTGAAGCAGTAGAAAAATTCGCCCCCGAGGTCTACGACATAATTTATCCAGAATAAAGAAGATCTTTATTGACGGATTAACCAACAATTTAAAATAGTACCAATTCTTCTCCGGGCTTGATTCTTGCAACTATTAGTGCAGGTAGTTCAAAGGAGAAGAACATGTTTAGTATCATTCGAGATTTCTTCCTGCAATTTTTCAACCCGCTTGCATTCGTGAGTGTGGTTCTGTTTGTTTCATTATTCCTGATCAAAAAGAAGCCAAATACAGCCATTTGGTTTGTAGCAATTTGTTTGGTGATCATCGCTGTTTTTGGTAACTCTTACTTCTCAACTTTCCTGACCCGCTCAATGGAGTGGCGCTATATGCCGGACCAGGCTATGGCAAAAGCCGATGCAATCCTGCTTGTGGCTGATGGCACTTTTGTCGCAGACACACCGCGACAACGTATCGAGGTTGGGGAGGAAGCTGACAGGGTCCTTTATAGCGCCATGTACTATCAACAAAAACTGGCACCTGTGATCATTGTCAGCGGTAGCTCCATAAGGGCAAATAGCACAAAAACCCTTCTGATGGAACTGGGCGTACCCGAGGATGCCATCATTGTTCAGGCTGATTCTTCTAATCTGCGTGAGGATATTTCCCAATCTTTTCAAATAATTGATGAAAAAGAAATTAAATCCGTTATTTTGGTGACCTCCGCCCTCCAAATGGATCGCACCATGTTCTTACTGCGGGAAAGCGATCTTAACGTAACGCCCGCACCCACCGATTACCAGGTCACGCTGAGCGATTGGCAGAACCTGACTGATTGGAAATGGCAAAAAATCATCACCCACCTTCTGCCTACCAGTACTGCCTTTGACCAGACTTTCACGGCACTTTGGGAATATTTCGGACTGGCATTTTATCGGGTGAAAGCCATCTTTTAACCAGGTTAATTCGCTGACCCTCTATCAGCGATAAAACTTCCGCGAAAAGCCTGCCGGGCGACCAGCAGGCTTTTGCGTTAATAGTCACAGGGAACTTAATCCAACATAAATTCGTCTTTTAGGTAGAGAAAACAAGGAGATGGAATGAAACGAATGCTCTTAACCTGCCTGGCTGTCATGTTTTTACTCAGTGCTTGCGCCCTGGAAATCCCTCAGCCGGATCCAAATACAAATTTACCTACCGAGGAAAAGGAAATGCTGACCGGTAAAGTTGATTACAACCCGAACCCACAATATATACCCGAAGACGCTGAAGAGCTGGCGGATGCTAATAACCAATTTGCATTCGATCTGTACCAGCAGCTTAACAGTGGGCAGGGGAATGTGCTTTATTCCCCTTACAGTCTTTATCAAGCCCTGACCATGGTCTATGCTGGTGCCAGAGGGGACACGGCAAGTCAGTTCGAAAGTGTCTTGCACTATCCCTTGTCGCAAGAGGAGATCCACGCGGTGAGCAATGCCCTGAACCTTGCTTTATCCTCGCAATCAAACAATACAGGACAAGACGATCAAAAATTCACACTCGAAATTGCCAACGCGATTTGGGCACAAAGAGATGGTCATGTCGAGCAATCTTATCTCGATTTGATATCTGAACATTATGCCGCTGGCATGCGCACGGTCGACTTCGCTCAATCTCAGGAAGCTGCCGATTTGATCAACCAGTGGGCACAAGAAAACACGAACGACAAGATAAAAGAAATCGCCAACCCCAGCATGTTCAACGTTAATACCCGCCTTGCTCTGACCAATGCCGTTTACTTCAAGGGCGCCTGGTTTTTCCCGTTTATGGAAGAAAATACCACTAAAGAAGACTTCACGCTCTTGGACGGTGAAAATGTCGAAGTGGATATGATGATGACCAGCGAGGAATTCAGTGCACTCAAGAACGAACGGGTTCAGATGGTGGAACTGCGTTACCACAACAGCCCAATCGTAATGGACTTGATTGCACCAATCGATGGAAGCTGGGAAGCTTTCTCCCAAACACTTACTTCAGGCTTGCTGGATGATTACATCGGGCAGCTTGAAACGAGAAGAGTTAACCTTAGCCTACCAAAATTCAAAATCGAAACCCCGGAAATGGATTTGATCAACCCGATGCAAGAACTTGGACTGATCGATGTTTTTGGTATGAATGCGGATCTGTCAGGAATGACCGGCGATAAGAGTTTGCTAATTTCAACTCTTGTGCAAAAAGCTTTCATTGATGTCAATGAAGCCGGAACTGAAGCTGCTGCCGTCACTATTGCGGTAGCCCAGGAAAAGGCGATGATTTCACCTGATCCGATCACGATCAGCTTTGACAGCCCCTTCCTCTTCCTGATCCGTGATACCAATACTGGCACGATCCTGTTTATCGGTCAGTTAATGCAACCATAAAAAATCAGACTATTTATTGTTTGAAGGAGTAAAAAAAATGAAAACACAAAAAATACTAATTTCAGGAATGCTGCTGCTTACTTTGCTTTTGGGTGCCTGTGCGCCTGCCGTAGGGCCTGTTGAACCCATGCCGGATGATAGCCCATCCGTACCTTATCCTGTTGAGGATGACCAGGAGCCTGATCAGGCGTACCCGATCGAGGAAACTCCTGCTCAACCAGATTCCAGTGATGCCAGTGGTAGCGTGGCCTATATCACTGATCCCGTTGCCAGCCAGGACGACCTGCTTGATCATGCTGAAGACATGAACGAGTTTGCGCTTGAACTCTATCAAAAACTGGCTGAGCAAGATGGAAACCTGATCTATTCACCATTCAGCATTTACCAGGCGTTTCTGATGGTATATGCGGGTGCCGATGCTGAGACCAAGGCTGAAATTGCGCAAGCACTTGAGATTGACATAGATGATGATGAAGACGTTCACAATCTGATGAATGCTCTCAATAAACTTCTAACCACAAAACCCGATTATCTTAATGAAAATGCGCAACCCTTACAATTCAATGTTGCCAACTCACTTTGGGTACAACAGGATATCGAAATTAACCAGGCTTTCTTGGACACACTTTCGGCAAATTACAATGCCGGCTTGAAACTGGTCGACTTTTCCAAATCCGAGGACGCTCGGCAGGCGATCAACCTATGGGTTGCTGCACAGACAAATGATAAGATCAAAGATTTGATCCCTGAGGGTTTGCTCAACGAGTTGACTCGCCTGGTTATCGCCAATGCGGTTTATTTCAAGGGAGCCTGGCAAAATCCTTTTGATCCGAACAATACAACCAGCGAGCCTTTCTACCTGTTAGACGGTAGTGAACAAGCAGTCGAGATGATGCGCAACAGCTACACTGGTGCTGCTTTGGTAAGTGAAGACTTCCAGGCTGTCAAACAAAATTATCAGGGCGGCAATTACGCTATGGCTGTGATCATGCCTACCAGTGATTTCACCGGGTTTGAACAGCGCCTGGACGAAGATGCTCTGAAACAGATTTTAGCTGAATTCAATGGCATTTTTGGTCAGGTCAATCTCGGACTGCCCAAATCTAAGATTGAAAGCACCTTCAACCTGGGTGACCAGATGAAAGCCCTTGGAATTCAACAGGCTTTTGACAGCCAGGCAGCTGACTTTACCGGTATCAGTGACAAAATGGACCTCTACATTACCGATGTGTTGCACAAGGCATATATTGATGTGAATGAGGAGGGTACCGAAGCAGCTGCTGCTACAGCCATCGCCGTAGGCACCACCTCGATGCCTGCTGATAGCTGGGACATCACCTTTGACCATCCCTTCATCTACGTGATCTACGAGACAACCACCAACACGGTTGTGTTTATGGGTCGCGTGGTTGCACCGTAACAGTTGAACATTAATAAAAAACACCCCGTCTGAAAAGGCGGGGTATCATGTATAGCTTTTGAGACAAATAGTCTGGTACACAAAAAATGTATAGATAAACACCTTGTTTTGTTCGCCCCAAAGTATAGGCGAAAAGTAATTTACAATCAAACTCAGAAAGACATAAGGGATATCATGCAGTCATTATGCAAGTATAAAGGGATCGAGATAATCGAAGGAAATATGACGCCAGATCTTACCTTATGTTGCTAAAAATAAAAGACAAGAAAAGACTTTATTAACGAGAACCATCATTTCATCCCAGGAGATACGAAGGAGTTTTTTGGCTTGGATTTGCTTACTGCCACTGCTACTGAGAAATATTATCGTTATTAGTGGATATTTGACCCAAATGGTTTTTAAATCAAATACAGCCCAAATTAACCATAAGGCCTAGGGATTCGGATAAAAATAGTTAATGATTGATGAGTCCTAAGAGTAAACAAGGTAAACAACAAAATATCCAATTCATTATCAGCGCAATTCTTAAAATCGGTGAACTAATTAATTCTTAGTCGCCAATGATTAGTCTCATAATAATGTCATAAAAAATGTTGTTCTATCTATAATGTATCGAAAATAGACAGTAAAAGTAATATGCTATCCCCCCAGCAAGGTGCATGGAGTATGTAATAAGACCTGCGAGTTTCTCTAAATTAGATCGAATTTTATCGGTAAAATAAAAATTTAAGGATTTTCGTAAAATAATAACTAATAGTAAAAATAAGGCTATCTGTCCGCTCCACCCAAAATTCGCATGGAGCATTCTTTCACCAGATTCAGCTAAGAAGTAAGTTTGAAAAATGCCGATAGAAAACATTGTCCAACCAAGTAATAAGACCCTGTCCGTAATTAATTGATTACGAAAAACCACTAAACCTTGTATGACAAATAAGCTTGACAACAAAAATTTGATAAAGAGAAAATCTGAATAAGCTTTCTTAACAATTAATGGAGCCCAGATAATCGATATGTTAGTGTCTTTATTACCATATAAACCGAAATACTGGATGGTTAAGACCAGGAGGCTGGGAATTGCGAATCCCCAAATAATCATTTTTTTGTCAAACTCTTGTTTAGTGATAAGGAGATATAGAAACACAATGCCCAATGCTGGTAAAAATGTGAGAGCAAAGTTGGGTTTGATTCCAGCAGATAAAATAACTAAGGTTGAACTAAGAATGATCAGAAGCTTATTGTTGGAAATCCTGTTCAAACCCTTTTCTGCAAGGATCAAGCATCCAAGAGCGAAGGGTTTTAATAGATGTATCGTTGGATTGTGGTAATTTGCTAAACCTATATATCCATAGTAAAAAAGACCATCGTTTAAAGCAAGAATCATGAATGGAGCGAGGAAGGTCACGGACACAGAGCAAAACACTCTCCACAACTCCCAATGTTTTTTGGTAGAATCACCCATCCAATAATATACAATTGCTCCGATCAAACCTTGAACAATTAGCTGCAATATGAAAAGGCTTGCATAGAGCCCAATTAATCCACCAGTAAGTTTTGTCACTGAAATAATAATAATGTGCAGGATAGGGTGGCTAGTAGTTGCAGGTTCAATAACACCAGTATCCAATATATTTCGAGCAAGTTTTACATGTACCCCATAGTCACTATCCACAGGTATTGTGATTCGAACATAATACACAGGAAGGCTAATTAGGATGCAGAGAAAAATTGTGATTAAGAAATTGTTATATTTGAAGGATTTCTTTTTTTTAGTAATCATTAGATAAATCTGTCCTCGCTTTCGATTAATTGTAATATAGTTACATTTATTGATTGAAAATCCTTCTGAAGACTTTTATTCTTTACTAAATAATGCATTGTCTACTAATCGTTTAAAATGTTCAGGTAAATCTAATCGTTTTAAGATTGTTTAAATTCTCATAATTGATAAGAGGGTTTTCTTTTTACAATTTCAAACAGGTTGTTTGAATGAAAAGAGAGTTTTATTAATTTCTTAATGATAATGATAGGTTGCTCATCTGATTTGTTGAATTCACTGCTTAATTTGTGTGTTAACTCAACAAGTACACCTGTGTTCATTAACATTCCATTGCTTGCCTTTACTGTCACCTAGACATCTAGTAACACATCAAGGCTTACTCAACCTCAAACAATTAGGAGTACACTTTTAGCTAGCTTTTCTGCGAAGTTCAGATTCTATCACACGAAGGTGGGATATGATCAAAACTTAAGTTCTAGTTAATGGATGCTAACGCTGACGTAAAGCTGAGGCAGTGTCAAGTATTTTTCGCACATTTAGGAATCACTTGGTAGTAGTTCCTCCAGA
>CAZYIJ010000044.1:6179-15029 GCA_964647425.1 uncultured Anaerolineaceae bacterium | reverse complement strand
ATTTTAATGGAATTTGCCGACCTCGCCCCAAAAACAGCGATTCGTATCAGCAATGGCACAGAAGAAATTGTGACTGTCAATGAACTTCAACCAGGTGATGTCATCCTTGTAAGACCTGCCGATCGCATTCCCATGGACGGAGTAGTCCTGAGTGGAACCAGCTCTGTAAATCAGGCACCAATAACCGGTGAAAGCAAGTTAATTGAAAAAAAGGATGGTGATGAGATCATTTCTGGTAGCATCAACGGGCAGGGAGCGCTCCAGGTGCGAGTAAGCAAGTATGCCAAAGATAATACGATCCAACGCATAATCGAATTAGTCACGCAAGCCCAGGAAAAAAAGGCAGAGCAGGTCAAATATATAGATCGGTTTGCAGCAGTGTATACCCCGATCATCTTTGTTGTTGCACTGCTGGTCGCCACCATCCCAGTTCTTATTTTCAAGCAACCATTTTGGAACGTTGGCGGCTCATACGGCTGGCTGCATCGCTCACTTTCTTTGTTATTGGTAGGGTGTCCGTGCGCCTTGGTGATAAGCACGCCTATCACCATGATCAGTGGTCTCACACGGGCAGCGAAAGCTGGCGTGATCTTCAAAGGTGGAGTCTACCTGGAAGGTTTGTCGAACGCAAAGGTAATCGCCTTTGATAAAACCGGTACACTCACAAAAGGCGAGCCGGTTGTCAGCCAGGTAAAAGCGGTGGATTGTGAGGGCGATCCATTCTGCCCGCGTTGTGACGATCTGGTAGCGCTAACCAGTGCTCTGGAAGCACACAGCAGCCATCCTCTGGCTTCCTCAATCATGGAAGAAGCCAATCGCAGAGGGGTAGTCGCCCGCTATCCAGCTGCTCAGGACTTGACTGTACTGGAAGGAAAAGGACAAACAGGGATCGTCAATGGGAAGCTTGGCACGGTAGGCAGCCTCCCGCTCTTTCTGCAAGAACACTCAACGCCAACAATGCTGGTCCAGGATGTTCTTGAAGCAGAAGGACGTGGCGAAAGTACCATGTTGGTATGTGACGGTGACAAGGTGCGCGGATTTCTGAGCGTGGAAGATGCTGTCCGACCCGGCGTTGCAGAAGTAATCCGTCAAATCAAAAAAGAAGGTTTGCGACCCGTGATGCTGACCGGTGATAATGCAGTTGTGGCCGAAAAAGTGGGCAAACAGGCAGGGATCGAAGAAATCCATGCTGCCTTGCTGCCGGAAGAAAAACTGGATTGGTTGACTCAATTGAAAGAGAAGTATGGGAATGTAATTATGGCTGGCGATGGGATCAACGATTCGCCGGCATTAGCCCGCGCTGATATTGGTGTCGCCATGGGTGGTGCCGGGAATGCCCAGGTCTTGGAAACAGCAGATTTGGTGCTGCTTAACGATGACCTGGAGAAACTGCCATTTGCCCTCCGCTTGTCCAGTTTCGTCAATAGTCTGATCAAACAAAACGTAGTTTTCAGCCTCGGTGTCAAAGCCCTGGTTGCCGTTTTAGCACTGCTTGGTTTGACGCCATTGTGGGTAGCGGTTTTGGCAGATATCGGAATCTCTTTAATTGTTACTCTAAATGGAATGCGCGCCTTAAGGTTTGAACCCGAATCTGAAATCAGCGCAGCTTAAAAACCAGGTCCCATTCACCATCAGCAACTCGCTCTGGTCTTGAGATCGTGGATGAAATAGTGATCCACGATCTTCCTGGTTTTAAGGGGTAAGGCTCGCCTGCCACGTAAAAGCTGAAAGGTTCTGTAAGAGTCTCAGAAAACCAGGTGCCATAGGTCAACTTACCATCTCTAAGTAAGATCGCTAATTGGTTAGGATCGCCTTCACGCAGGTTGACATCGTAGGTGCTTTTGTTGTACTCAATATAATTTGCCATGATAATGATCAAGTTTTCAAAGGCAATTGGGGTGCCATCGCTATCATAAGAGGGTGCCAGGGAGAGAGTACCATTTTCGTCTTCGATCTCCTGCCATAGATGGTATCTACCCGTTTCAGAACTATAGCGCCAATCCATCACAGAAAAATCGGCATACAGATAGCTCAAGCGAGTTGCGACATCAGTCCACTCGTTTATGGTGACAGAAAAAGGCGGCACTTTAAATGAAGGTGAACTGCTTTGTGGTCTTTCAGCTGCAGCAATGGCACGGATGACGGCTATGTCAGCGAAGGTTAAGCCACCCTGATCAACAGGTTGGGTGCAAATCCCTGGGCAGGGTGTGAAACCCTGGTAAAAAACCCGATCCGCAAGCGCATTATCAAAAACACCTTTGACCATTGTGTCGACAGTCGAAACCACCAGGTCAGCCATGTAATGTTGGGTGAGGCGGGCATCAATCAACTGCCCTGGTCCCAGAGGACCAACTGAATCAGGGTCGTTGGTGTAATAGAGTGCCAGCAGTTGATTGGTCTGTCCGCCGGCATAGTATTCAAAGACGATGTCTGCCTGGTTGATTTTTGACAGGGGGCGCACACTGCGAGGCCAGTTCAGCAGTTTTACTAAAATCGGTTTTCGTTCTAAAAGATCGGAATCGCTAATACGCAAACCAGTGAAGGGATTGGTGGAAAAGATGACCCTGGGTGTCACATCGAGTTCTGTAGTGGGCGTTGCGATTGCCCAGGCAGTGGGGGATGGTTTTGGCGTTGGTGTGGCATGAATGGCAAGTTGAGTCAATTCAAACTCAGGAGAAAGTGCTGTAGGGCTCTTTTCTAGCTTCAGGACCGGCGTGATAATTGGTGGCCTATTCTGCAGACGAGACGCGAGGAAAATAACGATTATCCCAATTATCACCAATCCAAGGATACCCACCCAATTTTTCAACGAGAATTGACTGTTTTTTCCCATCAGGATGATTTTATCATGGCGCACATATCGGTCTGTTCAGAGGTTCCTTTATAAAGAAGAAAAACTTGGTTTGAGTAATGGCGAACAGTACAAAATGCTGTAAGTGCTATTCTCTTTCGTCAATTCCTTACCATTTCATGGCAAAATGACCTGTAACTCCATTTAATAGCAAACCTCTAAATCACCCTTAATTGCGATTTAAAGAGCCCTTAACCTTCTTTTGTTAGGATTATCAGTAATAACAACTTGAAAAATTTTGAGGAGAAAAATGCAAATAAAAAAGAAGTTCTTTACTCTCGGCTTTACTTTAGTTTTAGTACTCGCTCTGGTTTCTGCCTGTGCTCAAACAGGGGATACTCCGACTGCTGGAGATTCTGGTGAACCCATCAATCTTACCTTGGCAGGCTCCACCACGGTCCAACCTCTTGCTGAAAAATTTGCTGAAGCCTACATGGCAGAGCACAGCAATGTGACCATTGATGTACAGGGTGGTGGTTCCAGCGTCGGTGTTAAGGCGGCAGGTCAACAGACTGCCGACATCGGTATGGCTTCCCGCGAGGTCAAAGAAAGTGAAATGACCGAATTCCCTGGCATAAACGTCTTCGTCATTGCCCGGGATGGTATCGCCGTTGTAGCCAGTCCGGAGGTAAAAGTTGAGAACCTGACAATTGAGCAAATCAAGGGTATCTTCGGTGGAACGATCACCAATTGGAAGGAAGTCGGTGGTGACGATGCCAGCATCTTCGTGGTCTCCCGTGAAGAAGGCTCCGGTACACGTTCCGCTTTTGAAGAAATGGTACTTGGAGAAGATGTTCTGATGACTGAAACTGCGATCCTGCAGCCCTCAAATGGCTCCATCCGCACCACAGTTTCAACTACTCCCAATTCTATTGGTTATCTTTCCTTTGGTTATCTTGACGACACTGTGAAGGCGATCAGCGTTGAGGGTGTTGCTCCAACTGAAGAAAATGCTTCAAACGGAACCTACCCCGTGGTTCGTCCCTTGAACATGATCACTTTTGGTGAACCCTCTGGTGAATTGAAAGGTTTTGTGGATTTCATACTCAGTGCAGCCGGTCAGGCACTGGTTGTTGAAGAAGGTTACATCGCTGTCAAGTAGATTGAGCGTAAACAATTACGACTATAATAATCTGGCGTCTCTGCCTCTTGCTGGTAGAGACGCCAGGATTATGAATAAGCCCGAAAGGCGCAAACGCGGCATGAACGCACGAATGATTTCTGATAAAGCAGTCAAATATCTTCTGTTTATCAGCGCTATTCTCTCAATTGTCATCGTTTTGGCAATTGCTTTTTTCATTTTCCGCGAAAGCTTCGAGGCGTGGAACGAGATCGGTTTTGCTGATATCGTTTTTAGAAACACATGGCGCCCTGGTCAGGACCAATACGGCATCCTTGCCATGATCGTTGGCTCTGTTACAGTCACTGTTGGCGCTATTTTGCTTGGCGTTCCGCTGGCACTTGGTTCTGCAATTTTCCTCGGCGAAATTGCGCCAAAAGGTGTTCAGGCTATCTTGCGCCCTGCCGTTCAATTGCTCGCGGGCATACCTTCAGTTGTTTATGGCTTGTTTGGAATGGTAGTTCTTGTACCAATTATCCGTCAGATAAACGTCCCCGGTAATTCTGGCTACGGATTGCTCGCCGCTTCAATTGTTTTAGCAGTCATGATTCTTCCAACAATCACCAGTATTGCTGAAGACGCCATTCGGGCCGTGCCTAATGATTACCGCTCAGGCTCATTGGCTTTAGGCGCTACCCAATGGCAAACCATCACGAAAGTTGTGCTGCCTGCCGGGAAATCTGGCATTATTGCTGCCATAATTCTTGGAGTCGGACGCGCTTTGGGCGAGACAATGGCGATGATCATGGTCATCGGTAATTCGGTGATATTCCCAAAACCACTAACCGCAAATCCAGCTACTGTCATTTTTTCTCAAGCCCGGACTCTGACAGGCAATATCGCTGTCGAAATCAGTTACGCGACAGGTGTGCATGAGAGTGCGCTGTTTGCGACGGGTGTGGTTTTGTTTGCATTGATCATCATTGTCAACATCAGCACCAGATGGCTGATAAACCGTCAGTCTCACATCCAAACAACCAGGCAGGGGTAGGAATGATCAACGAAAATCTTCAACCCATGCAAACCCAAAAAACTGTTTCCAAACGCAATCTGAAGGTGAGAAGCGCATCCCAGGTTTTTTGGTTTTCGATCATGTGGCTGGCTGGATTGATCACCCTGTTGGTCTTACTGCTTGTTGTGGGGTATGTTATTGTCCAGGGCGGCAAAGCAATCAATTCGGAATTTCTGACCACAGCTCCGCGAGGCGGGCTTTCGGGGGAGGGCGGCATCTCCACCACGATTGGAACAACAGTTTACCTTGTTCTTCTCACACTTTTAGTTGCCACACCGTTGGGAGTTGGAGCGGCTATCTACTTAATTGAATATGCCGGTGAGCAAAGTCTGACCTCTCCAGTCTTGAGAATACTGATCTCGATTGCCAATTTTGCAGTTGAAACCCTGGCTGGTATCCCATCGATCATTTTCGGCTTGTTTGGCTACGCCTTGTTTGTTTCCACACTGCGTTTTGGCTGGTCGCTGCTTTCCGCATCGTTGGCAGGCGCTTGCCTGGTGTTACCAACCATCATTCGAACCACCGAAGAAGCCTTGCTGGCTGTACCGGATGACTATCGCCGGGGCAGTCTTGCCCTTGGAGCGACAAAATGGCAAACACTCCACAAAGTGGTGCTGCCTGCCGCCTTGCCAGGCATTATCACTGGTATCATCCTGAGCGTAGGGCGCATCATCAGTGAAACTGCAGTCTTCTTTGTGACCCTGGGTGGCAGCCATCGTCTTCCTACCTCGATTATGGATGGCGGACGAACACTGGCACTGCATCTGTACTACCTGGCAATGGATACCAATGCTTTCAACAAGGCAATGGGCACAGGCGCGGTCCTGGTAATTCTTATCATTCTTATTAACCTGGCTATTGACATAATTTCACGTAAACTCACCGCAAAGGTCCGCGGAGGATAATGAACAATACTAAACTCGAAACTAAAGACTACAATCTTTTTTACGAAAATTTTCAAGCCTTGCGCAACATTTCAATCCAGATCCCGGAAAAGAAAGTAACCGCGCTGATAGGTCCTTCTGGTTGTGGTAAGAGTACTTTTCTACGCACATTCAATCGCATGAACGATTTGATTCCGGGCGTCAGGACTACTGGTAGTGTTTATATTAGCAACACCGACCTTTTCAAAATCGACCCGGTTGCTTTGCGACAGGATGTTGGAATGGTCTTTCAGAAGCCCAACCCCTTCCCAAAGTCTATTTTCGAGAATATTGCATATGGTCCCCGTGTAACCGGTCTGCATGACCACAAGAAGCTGGAAGAAATCGTTGAGACCAGCTTGAGATCAGCAGCATTGTGGGATGAAGTCAAAGATAATCTGGGCAAATCCGGATTGGCTCTCTCTGGCGGTCAGCAGCAACGCCTCTGTATTGCCCGCGCACTGGCTGTACAACCCAGCGTGATCCTGATGGATGAACCAGCCGCATCACTCGACCCAATCGCGACTCTCAAGATCGAAGAGCTAATCCACATTCTTTCAGAAAACTACACGATCGTAATTGTCACTCACAATATGCAGCAAGCAGGTCGCGTTTCGGACTATACCGCTTTTTTCTATACAGATGAAACTCGTACCGGTCGCTTGGTCGAATTTGACGAAACCAAAACCATTTTTACCAACCCCCACGATAAACGCACAGAGGATTACATTACCGGTCGCTTCGGTTAGCAATCCATTTTGGAGTTATGGTTGCTTTTGGCGTTGTCAAGCCTGCCCAGCGCAGGCTTGTTCGCCATAAAGATTGTTGCAACCTTTGGGAGCGTGCGAGCGGTGACGGGTTTACGATCTTAAATTTTTCTAGGTATTTGCCAGTGATAGTTTCGTATTTCGGGTTGGCTGCCAGGTCGAAAACTGTGGTGGCACCGTAGTGAACCGAAACTCCCCAACTGACCGGCAGAACGCGGATCAACTTGGTACGGATGATGCCCGGGTGGATGCAATTAACCGTGGTGTTTGCATCGGCAAGGCGGATAGCCAACTCGCTGGTAAAGGGGATCATGAGCAGCTTTGAACGGCAATACGCCACCCAGCCCCAAAAAAATCGCGCTTGAGTATCACGAATATTCGTCCAGACATAACGATGACCGATGGAAGTCAGATTCACAATTTTGGAGGGCGTATTACCGCCAAGTAGGGGGAGCAAAGATAGTGTAAGCAAAAAAGGAGAGACGTAATTAACCTGGAGAGTTTGCTCAAAACCATCCTCTGTGAGGATTTTTTCTTTCGGGAAAAGGCCGGCATTGTTGACCAGAATGTCAAGGTGCTCAACTTTCTGCCTGACTTCTTCAGCCATGATTTTTACCTGGGTGAGAGATGCGAAATCTGCCAGAACCGTTTGGATATCACAATTGTCTACCTCTGCTTTTATCTCTTTTGTGGTGTTCGCCAGGCGCTCAGGGTTGCGCCCATGCAAAACCAAACTCGCACCAGCGTGAGCAAACATCCGACTAAGCTCTTTGCCTATGCCGTCTGTTGCACCCGTCACCAATATTTTCTTGCCAGATAAATCAGGATATTTGTTCATTTGTTTGCCATAGAAATTATAGTCTACTACTAAACGCTTTTGGCGTTCTACTGCTTTAGCAATTTCTCGTCAGAGCAACATGATTAAAGTGAGCTTTATGATTGATAAAAAAACGTTTCTGTAAATATTTTCTTGTGATTAGCTTTTAATCGGTAGTAATATTATTCAATGGATCAGAAAAACAACTCGAATCAAGACGATTTCTCATCTCCGTCTGAAACGGAACTTGACCTTCTCAACTCCAACGATACCTCCACAAAACCAAACTTTCGCAAACTTCATAAAAATGTCTGGGCGGTTAGCGTAACCAGCTTCCTGATGGATATCTCCAGCGAAATGGTCATCAACGTTCTGCCACTTTTCCTTTCCAACGTTCTTGGCGTCAGAACCAATATCATTGGTCTTATCGAGGGCATTGCTGAAGCTACCTCCAGTTTATTGAAAGTTTTCTCTGGCTGGCTTTCCGACAAGCTTGGCAGCCGCAAGTGGCTGGCAGTTCTCGGTTATGGACTCTCTGCGCTCTCAAAGCCATTTTTCTATTTCGCCAATAGTTGGAGATTCGTTGCCGGCATTCGCTGGACCGACCGGGTTGGCAAAGGCATCCGCACCGCTCCCCGCGACGCCCTGGTTGCTGATACAGTCGCGTCCGATCAACGTGGTCTCGCTTATGGCTTACATCGGGCGGCAGATACCGCTGGTGCCATGCTTGGGTTGCTAATCTCTGCCTTTCTGGTGTGGCGATTACAGGCTAGCGATGCCCCTTTTCAACAGAAAACTTTTCAGACTATCGTGCTTGTAAGTATCCTTCCGGCTGTGCTGGCAGTGATTGCCTTGGCCGTCGGTACTCAGGAAGTCAAGACTGTCAAGGCTGGCAGCGCGCCTAAAATCACTTTTAAGGGTCTGGGCAAAAACTTTCTTGCTTTTATCATCATTGTCGGTATTTTTGACCTGGGCAATTCCTCTGACGCTTTTCTTGTCTTGCGTGCTCAGGACCGCGGCATGAGCGTTTTGCACATTTTATTGATGCTGGCGGTATTTAACTTAATTTATGCGCTTATTTCCACCCCAGCGGGAATACTTTCCGACAAAATTGGCAGAAAAAAGCTGATTGTTGGTGGTTGGATTGTCTACGCACTTATTTACCTTGGCTTTGCCCTCGCCGGCACGGCTGTTCATATTGCTTTACTCTACGTTGCTTACGGGTTTTATTATGGACTCACCTATGGCACTGCCAAAGCCATGGTTGGCGACCTGGTTCCGGTCGAATTGCGCGGAACGGCTTACGGATCTTACAACGCGGTGCTTGGCATTCTCGACTTTCCGGCATCTTTGATCGCAG
>CAZYIJ010000044.1:0-6169 GCA_964647425.1 uncultured Anaerolineaceae bacterium | reverse complement strand
AGGCATTTTATGGAGTGGTTTTGGCAGTTGGGCGGGTTTTGGTCCCTCCGCTCCGTTTTATTTTGGGGCTGCCATGGCGCTGATTGCAGTTATTCTCCTGATTTTATGGAATCCTACTCCCGCTGAAAACCAGGCTTTACCTGAGAAGGTATAATATTTGCTATGAAAATCGGTGTTTTGGGTTACCGTTTTGATTATTACCCTTATCTGCGCAACATTCTATACAAGCTTCCAGAGGCAGAGTATGTCCCGGTTAAGGATCTCTACAGCAATCTGCGCAGGGCAGCGTTATTCGCCAATCGCCGGTTGAGCAAAGATCTCTTCCCAGCCTTTGATCTGAATAATCAATTTGACGATTTTGAGTTGAATAAAGTTGAGATCCTGCATTTTTCGAATGGTATCAGTTACGGTCGAACCCCATGGGTCTCACATTTTGAAACTCTGCTCCCTCGTTTTTCAGGCTTGATGCAGCGCTACAACGGAAAAATTAAGAACCCGATCAAATTAACTCCCCTTATCCAACGTGGTTTTGCTGCTCTTCAATCGCCGTCCTGCAAACGAATCATAGCCTGGTCGCAGTCTGCCGCAAACATCCAGAGCGACCTGCTGACCGAATTGCCTTTTGAAGAACGGGAGACCATCCTCAAGAAAATGGTTGTCTTGCACCCTCCCCAGGAACTCCTGGTAGAGTCACCTTTGCAGAAACAATACAGCAGTTTCGATCCGATTCGTTTCATCTTGGTTGGCTCCGGTTTCTTCCGCAAAGGCGGCCTCGAAACCCTCAAGGCCTTCGAGAAACTTGTAAAAAATGAAGGGGCACCTATTAAATTAGTGATAGTCAGTTCACTTAGGTTGGAGCCCTACGCGGCTCGGGAGACTGAGGTTGAGAGGGATTGGGCAGTTCGCTTTATCGAAGAAAACAGCGACTGGATTGAATATTACTCAAGTTTACCGAACGATAAAACTATTGAACTTATCAAAAAATGTGATGTTGGTCTTCTGCCAACCTATGCAGACAGTTATGGTTTCTCTGTTTTGGAAGCGCAGGCTTGTGGACTGCCTGTTATCAGCACCGATGTGCGCGCCTTGCCCGAAATCAACAATACCGATATTGGTTGGATCATTCGGGTCCCCAAAAACGATCTTGGAGAAGCGCTCTATTTCACAGCTGAAGAACGGGAACGCCTTTCACAACAAATCCAGGCTGGTCTGGAAGCAATTGTCCACAATATTGTCGCTGATCCATCCGTGATTTTTGAAAAAGCCGTGAAATCGATCGAACGAATCCGCGAACTGCATGACCCCACTGCTTACGCTCAAAAACTGCGCGGAATTTACCAGGATGCCTTGCAAGAGTAAATTTTTGCCTTAATCCGTTTTTACAACTCTCCTTTCATCGAAGGAGTAAAGTATAATAAAAGAAAAATTCCCTACAAAGGAGCCTATTATGATTGTCACAACTAAAAAACTGTTTGAACATGCCTATGGCAAATATGCCATTGGTGCATACAACATCAACAACCTGGAACAGATTGTCGGCCTTTTCAAAGGCAATCTGGACTCTGAGGCTCCTTTCATTATCCAAATTAGCAAAGGCGCCCGTTCTTATACCGACAAAGCTTTTCTGGAAGGCTTGATTCGAGCGGCTGATGATGTCTATCCTGACGCCATTTTTGCTGTCCATCTCGACCATGGCGACGAAGCTACTTGCTACGATTGTATCGAATCCGGTTTTTACAGCTCTGTCATGATTGACGCCAGTAGCCACCCATTTGAAGAAAACATCGCTATAACCAAACGTGTGGTTGACGCGGCTCATGCCGAAGGAATCGTGGTTGAAGCCGAATTGGGTATGCTTGGTGGTGTGGAAGAGCACGTTTCCGTCAGTGAAGCTGACGCCAAACTGACCGATCCCAATCAAGCCCGCGAATTCGTTGAACGAACCGGAGTTGACTCGTTGGCGGTTGCCATCGGAACCAGCCACGGTGCTTTCAAATTCAGCGGCACCCAATCGCTGCATTTTGATGTTCTTGCAGAAATTCAGAACCGCTTGCCTGGTTTCCCGTTGGTGATGCACGGCTCCAGCTCAGTTCCCCAGGAAGAGGTTGAACGCATTAATGCTGCCGGCGGTAAGCTTGCCGGTGCCAAAGGTGTTGACGCCACCCAGTTCCGCCACGCAGCTGAATTGGGTGTAACCAAGATCAATATCGATACCGATGGTCGCCTGGTTTGGACCCGCGTTCACCGTGAATATTTCAATCAATATCCTGAAAAATTTGATCTTCGCGATCCTGGCAAGGTCTTTATGGCTGAGTATGCCAAATTTATCGCCACGAAGAACGATTATTTGGGCAGCGCAGGCCAACTTCAGGGTGTCCGAGAGTTCCTTAAGGCTTAAGGTCTGTAATTCTTACAATAAAATGAGCTTTGCAGACGCAAAGCTCATTTTTGTAACAGTAAAAGAGCCTGAAAAAGGCTGTAAGGTATAATTTCAACATTCAATTTTGGGAGTAAATATCATGACCGAAGAAAGCCCAACTAAAACAAACTTTATCCGTGAGATCATCGATGAACACAACCGCACCGGTCGCTTCGGTGGGCGTGTTCACACCCGCTTCCCACCTGAACCCAACGGTTACCTCCACATCGGGCACGCCAAAGCGCTTGTGATCGATTTTGGCATCGCTGAAGACTACGGTGGCCTAACCAACCTTCGTTACGATGACACCAATCCGGTCAAAGAAGATACCGAATTTGTCGATGCCATCAAAGAAGACATCCATTGGCTTGGATTCGACTGGGGTGACCGCGAATTTTATGCATCCGATTACTTTGAGCCTCTCTATGAGATGGCAATTACGCTGATCAAAAAGGGCAAAGCTTATGTTGATGAGCTTTCCGCCGAAGAGATGCGCGAATATCGCGGTACGCTTACCGAACCAGGCAAAGACAGCCCCTGGCGCGACCGCCCAATCGAAGAAAACCTCGATCTCTTCCAGCGCATGCGTGCCGGCGAATTTCCGGATGGCAGCCTGACCCTGCGTGCCAAAATTGACATGGCTTCGCCCAATATGAATATGCGCGACCCGGTTATGTACCGCATCCTGCACGCCGAGCATCACCGTACCGGCAACAAATGGTGCATTTATCCCATGTATGATTTTGCTCACGGACAGTCCGATTCTCTTGAAGGCATCACGCACTCCATGTGCTCGCTCGAATACGAAAATCACCGTCCGCTGTACGACTGGTTCCTGGACGAACTCGAGATCTTCCACCCGCAGCAAATCGAATTTGCCCGGCTCAACCTGACCCACACCATCATGAGCAAACGCAAACTTCGTAAGCTGGTCGAAGAAGGTCACGTGGCTAGCTGGACCGACCCGCGCATGCCTAGTCTTGCTGCAATGCGCCGGCGCGGTTACCCGCCCACCGCCATTCGCGAGTTTATCGAGACCATTGGTGTGGCAAGATCGGATAGTTTTGTGGAAGTCGAACTGCTTGAGCACATTGTTCGAGACCAGCTCAACCTGACCGCGCCTCGCCGAATGGCAGTTCTGGAACCGCTCAAAGTGGTCATCGAAAATTACCCTGCTGACCTGGAAGAGGAATTTGAAGTCCTCGATTTCCCGCAGGACCCGGAAACCTCAGCCACTCGCATGGTGCCTTTTGGTCGTGAGATCTACATTGAACGCGGCGATTTCGAAGAGACCCCGCCGCCCAAATACTTCCGCCTTTCCCCGGGACGCGAAGTGCGGCTGATGAACGCCTATTACATTACCTGTACCGATCTGGTCAAAGATGAGCAGGGCAACCTGCTTGAGGTGCATTGCAGCTACGATCCCAACACCCGTGGTGGCATGTCACCCGATGGGCGCAAGGTCAAGGGCACCATTCATTGGGTAGCTGAAAAGCATGCTATCGATGCTGAGATCAGGCTGTATGAACAGATGTTTGCTGCCGACCACCCTGAAGACCTTCCTGAGGGCGAGACCTTTATGGAAAACTTTGACCCGGAGTCTAAAAAAGTGGTCATGGCAAAACTTGAACCCTCTTTGGGAGACACGAGGGTTGGAGAGGTCTTCCAGTTCGTGCGCAATGGTTATTTCACCCTCGACAGTGAAGATTCCAAACCTGGTGCCCTGGTCTTCAACCGCACCATTGGTCTGGTTGACAGCTGGGCAAAGACGCACAAAGGCTAAGGATAGTTTAGTTTTTAAGCAGACGTCATCATGGCTTTGATCATGATGACGTTTTTTATCGTAAATCTGTCATCCTGATTTTTATTGTGTCATCTTGAACAAAGCAATTCAACTTCTATTGTCATCCAGAACGAAGTGAAGGATCTTTTATTCGTCTTTGCGACTGCTTGCGTACAGAGTAGGAGAAAAGCCACGAAGCAATCTCATGTAGGCAGTCTCCTCTGGAAAAGCTAAAGGAATTTTTGTTCGTCTTTGCGAGGAGCAAAGCGACGAAGCAATCTCACGTATGGCAGTCTACCCTGAACGAAATGGTTGATCTCTTCTTCGACTTTGCGAGAAGTGCATCGACGAAGCAATCTCGTATATGCCAGTACCCTGAACAAATTGAAGGATCTTGTCAGTCAAACGTCAAAAGAAAGATTCTTCGCAAATAAGGCTCAGAATGACACTTTCCTTCTGTCATCCTGAACGAAGTAAAGAATCTTTTCTCCGTCTTTGCGAGAAGCGCAGCGACGAAGCAATCTCTTGCGCAGATAAGAAGCCGGGGTTTGAACCATGAAAAAATGAGTTCCAACGCAGGAGCAAAATCCAGCCTGCAACTTGGCAGCTCATGGTTTGGTAGATGGCAAAAAGAAATTCTACCAGGAGATAAATGATGTAAAATCTTCAACAAAACATGATACATCTGGTATCATTGTTAACCCTCAGGGGCCTGTAGCTCAATGGCGGAGCAGGCGGCTCATAACCGCTTGGTTGAAGGTTCGAATCCTTCCGGGCCCATTTTTCATTTAATTCTTTTGGCTGTTTTTCTCGCTGACTTTGTCTTCTCATAAACCAGATTGCAATCTCACTTTGCTCCTTTTTTCGTTCGTATTAATTTACAAAGATTACATTCACCTTTGGTCGTACCATCGAACCACATCATTCATGCTGGATTATTTCTGTCTTGCAGCGCAAGTTGAAAGGCAATACTTAAAGAGGTTGAAAAAGAAGTTTGTGCCTTACAGATGTTTGTAATAGTGTACATAATTTTGCTTGTTTTTTATAACTAGGATATAGTCAATCAACTACCCCCCTTGCGCCTGAAGAAACCTGATTTTTCTTCAAAGGTTCCGTAAGGTCTACAACAAGAGAGAAAAATTTATGAAAACAAAAAATGCAGTTTCAGTTGCACTTTCTATCACAACATTTCTTTTTATCTTCATCAGTTGGGGTAGCGCCTCAGCCAACAGCACCAATTCTCAAATCCAGAACAGCATCTTGTATGTCAAGCCAGCCGTAAGTGGACTTACTTGCTCTTCCTGGGCTGACCCCTGCAAACTCCAAACGGCGCTTGACCTAGCCACAGACGGTGATCAGATCTGGGTGGTGGAGGGTACTTATGTACCCACTTGGGACAATGATCGGACTGCCACCTTCCAACTCAAATCTGGTGTTGCCATTTACGGCGGCTTCATCGGCATAGAAACCAGCCTCACCCAACGCGATTGGGAATATAACGTCACTACCCTGAGCGGTGATATTGGAACCGAAGGCGACAATACTGACAACAGCTACCACGTTGTCACAGGCAGCGGGGTGGACACCACCGCCATTCTGGACGGCTTTACCATCACTGCTGGTAATGCCAATATGGGACCTCTTGATGATAGTCGCCGTGGTGGCGGTATCACTAATGTGACTGGCAGTCCCACCCTGAGCAATCTCATCTTCAGTGGTAACACTGCCTATGATGGGGCTGGTATGGCAAACTTTGACAGCAGCAGTCCAATCTTGACCTCTGTCACCTTCTCCAGCAACGCCTCATTGGTGAATGGTGGCGGTATGTCAAATCGGAATAACAGCAGCCCCATCCTGAACAATGTAACCTTTACCGGCAATTCAGCAGTGAATGCCGGTGGTGGCATGTTCAATTTTTTCCAAAGTAGTCCCATCCTTAACAATGTTGTATTTAGCGGCAACATAGC
>CAZYIJ010000043.1:0-15108 GCA_964647425.1 uncultured Anaerolineaceae bacterium | reverse complement strand
AATCTGTCAACCATGTGTCCGAACACCTGTCAGCGATCTATCCGGTCTATACACTACGGCGAGGGTCCGTGAAACGGGGCTGAGGGGCGTTTCATTATTGCTGACGAAAAAAGCATCAAAAACGTCAAAATTTTCAATCAAAAAATCCAGGCTAACCTTCGTCAACGGGTTCAATCAAGTATTCGCCCTGGCTTTGCGGGGTGTTGACATCCCGACTGACCTGGTGGGCTAAAAGGCTGCCATCAGGGAGTGGCTTCAGCAGGCTCATCAGGAAGCGTGAATCACTTTCTTCGAGCCAATCCCACATGGTTTCTTTGGTCAGAATAACCGGCATGCGGGGATGCACTGGCTGAACGTCACCATTTGCAGAGGTTGTGATCAAAGTGCAGGTGGTTAGTCCAGGCACACCGGGCAAGGAGGAGACACTTTTGTTCTCCCAGTCGTCCCACAACCCGGCAAAGGCGAAAGGCGCGCCGTTCTCCAGCTGAAAATAATAGGGGATCGATAGCTTGCCTTCCTTTCGCCACTCATAAAAACCATCTGCCAGGATCAGGCAGCGCTTATTTTTAAACGAGTTGCGATAAGAGGGTTTCTCTGCCACAGTCTCGGCGCGGGCGTTGATCATTTTGTAGCCGATAGACGGGTCTTTTGCCCAAAATGGCACCAGACCCCATTTCATCCAGACCACATCGCGGCTTTCAGCAAAAGGAATAGTAGCAACATCTTGAGAGGGTGCAATGTTGTAGCGCTTTTCCCAATCAAGCGGCATTTGCCCAAATGCAAGTTGGGTGCGCAGGTCTTCTGAATCGATTGCCATTGTAAATCTTCCACACATAGTCGCCTCCGTCTCTTTGATTATAAAACACCAGGTTAAAAAATCCGCGGGTTGCATAAAATTTCCAGGAAAATTGTTGACGAAACCGACCTCAACGGGTATGATTACAGGTCGCCAGCAAACCGTCTGGTAAATATATGGGCGAGGGTAACCTGAAACATGGTGAGAGGCGCCCGGAGGAAAAAATGACTGCAAAGCACGACGATATTATTATCAAAATTGAAAAGCGCAATGTGACCGGAAAACAGGTCTCTCAATTGCGCCGCCAGGGGATCCTGCCCGGTGTAGTATATGGCCACAAGGTCGATTCTTACCCGGTTCAAATGGACACCCATACGACAACTCTTCTTATGAAGAAAATCACCCCCACCACCCTGGTCACCCTTGATCAGGATGGCAAGATGATCAAGGTCATTGTAAAAGACCGCTCCAAGGATGTAGTCTCTGGTGAATTGCTTCACCTGGACTTTTTAGCCGTCTCCATGACCGAAAGGCTGCGTGCAAATGTAGCCCTCGAACTGGTAGGTGAGGCTCCTGTACTGGATGAGGTGCCCGGTTCTTTGATCAACCAGGTCTTAAATGAACTTGAAATCGAAGCCCTGCCAAGTGACATGCTCGAGAGGATCGAAGTCGATCTCAGCGGTATAGCCAGCGCAGAAGACTTCATCACAGTTGCTGACCTAAACCTGGCCGACAACATCACCGTTCTTACTCCAAGCAATGAGGTTATTGTTTCTGTCAGTTACGTAGCTGAAGAAGCCGAAGAAGAAGCCGAAATCGTGGAAGAGGAAGTTGAACCCGAGGTTCTGGAAAAAGGCAAGAAGGAAGAAGAAGAGGGAGAGGAAGAGGAGTAATTCTCTTTCAACCACAATTTCTAATCGAAAAGACCTGCCATTTGGCGGGTCTTTTTGTATATAGAGCAAACGAGATTCATCTGTAGCACAATGAATCGATGACCATGTGCAAAAACCGCCAAAAACTTTAGGTTTTTGTGCTGCCCCAGGAAAAAACTATCTTAAAAGACTTAAAAATTGGAGTGTAAGAGATGCTGTCGCGCCCCAGACAGTTTCACCATCATAACTTTTAAAATATGGCACATCAAAGTCTTTCCCCCCATGGGTATGGACACGAAATTCCTGGTTTGCTGGGTCAGCCAGCCAATCCAAAGGAATGGAAAAAACACGGTCGACTTCATCAGGATTGACAGTCAGCTCTGTTGGCCAATCCACGATGCCAACCACAGGTGTTACTAAAAAACGAGTGACCATGCTCATCTTAGCCATACAACCCATGACTTGAACAGATGCTGAGTTCAGCCCTATTTCTTCCCAGGACTCTCTTAGAGCGGTTCTGATCAAACTGGTATCACCCGGCTCCCATGAACCACCGGGAAAAGATACCTGCCCGCTGTGGTCATGTAAGTGGATCGAACGAAGAGTGTAGACCAGATGCCATTGCTCATCTAATCGAATCAAAGGCAGCAGGACTGCCGCCGGAGTAAACCTTGTCTCACTTTGATTTTCTTTACCACCTTCCCAACGAATGCCTTTTTTTTCTTGTTCCGACAAGCGTTGAGGTAGATCGGCTGGCAAATCAAGCATCGGCATCATTATCTCCCAGCGCATCCTCCAAATCTTCAATGCGCGTCTGGATGGAACGGGCAAAAATGAGGTAACCAGTGTGGGCAACCATGCGATCGACTGGTCTTAGTCGACTCCAATCCGATTTGTAATGGCGAAGAAGGATCTCGCAAACATCAATAAAGGCAAAATTGCTATGAGACAGCGCTCGCAACGTCAATTCAACCTGGTTCATGGTGGGTAAAAGCGTTGCGAATTGACCGCCACCTTTCAGGCTCGCGCGGACTTGCTCGAGGTAGTCATAAGGATTGGGCAAATCAAGAAAAATGGCATCGAGGTTGCGTTCTTCAAAACCTTCGTTGGCATCCCCTAGTTTAAATTCAACCCGCTCTTCCAACCCAAAAAGACGTAAATTTTTCCGGGCAAGCTGCTGCGTTTCAGGATTTCGTTCATAGGAATAGACGCAGCCAGTGTCCCCTATCAAATAGGCAAGGACGGTCGTCAGACCTCCCGAGCCTCCGCCGCATTCCAAAACACGTCGCCCTGGACCAACTCCCAATCGTAGAACAATGTAGCCAATGTCTTTTGGATACATGATTTGGGTGGTTCGTTTAATGGCTTGGACAAGGTCAGTGATTCCGGGCTGAAGCACAAAAAAAGGATGACCGCTGTGCGACTCGAGCCGCACTCCCCAAGGTTGCCCGATAATATCATCATGCTTGATCACACCGCGATGAGTCATAAAAACCTCGCCGGCTTTCAAGATCAACAGGTGATTTTTGTGGGTAGAGCCGTGGAGTTGTACCAGGTCGCCCTCTTTTACCAGGTTGACCAGGTCGTTTGAATCAGAGGTCATTGCTCATTCCGAGTGATCAACTCAGGCTGAACCTGGGTAATCCAGTGTCCCAGAAAAAGAAAAGTGATACTACCGATGATTCCTCCAGCGAGGTTGACAGGACCAACGCTCATAAAGTCAAATCCAAGGCTGCCAGAGGCAAGATGCCCAATGAGAAAACCGAGCCAGGAAAGACCCAGGTAAATCAAAAGTTTGAAAATGCCGCCATCACGCCATAGATGAAACAATGCCCCCAGAAGGGTAGCCAGGATGAAACCAAACAGGTAGGAAGATATATTCATTCGTCTCGAACACCAGTCCTAAAAGAAATTTTGATGTTTTGTACCACCATAATCTGATTCTTGTCAATTGAAAACCAGATTGCTGACAGTCAACCAATAATAACACAAGTCACCAATCACTAACGCTTAGGCAGGCTTTGGTAGAATAAGCGCATGGCTATTTTTTGTGATACCCACGCTCATCTCGACTTTGATTCTTTCGACCCAGACCGGGATGCGGTCATTGACCGTGCCGCTGCAAATGGTCTTCAGTTTATTATCAACATCGCAATCGATCTGGAAGGGAGCCAGAAGTCTTTAGCCCTCACCAAAGAGTATCCTGGTTTTGTATTCAGCACTGTTGGCATTCATCCAAATTATTCTTCGGATGTAACTGAGTCTGATTTGTCCATGATACAAGACCTGACAGCCAACCCAGAAGTAGTCGCTATCGGTGAGATCGGGCTTGATTTTTATCGGGACCATGCCACTCCCCAACAGCAATTACGCGCGCTTGAAGCTCAACTTGCAATCGCTGAACAGGTCGAGCTGCCTGTGGTGATTCATGAACGCTCCTCTGCCCACCAGTTGGTGCCTATCTTGACCCAGTGGCACCAAAACCTGCCGGAAGACTCGCGCCTAAAACTCAATCCAGGTGTTATGCACGCTTTTAGTGCTGATCAGGAATTTGTTGAACCTCTTCTGAATTGCAACTTCTGCTTTGGGATTGGTGGACCCGTGACCTACAAGAATGCCTCAGACAAGCGGGCTCTGGTTTTATCTTCGCCCATGGAGAAAATGCTGCTCGAGACAGATTGTCCGTTCCTTTCACCACAGGCACATCGGGGAAGAAGAAATGAGCCAGCCTATATCCCTCTTATCGCCCAAAAAATCGCGGATTTGCGGGGGTTACCAGTTGAGGAAGTTGGCTTTCAGCTGACCAGTAATGCTCGCAACCTGTTTGGTTTATAGCGGAAATCGCCAAACCTTTGCTTAACTAACGTCTTACGAATTAAAACGAGGATGGCATAAAAACCATCCTCAACATTAAATCCCTTTTTATGTGCCAGACACACACACATTTCTCACCCTCCAGAAAAGGTGAGAATAGAATCGTGTGGCTGTGCTTATTTTTCCGGGACTTCGTACTCCGGAACGAAAGTTTGATCCTCAAAGGGCGGTCGAACGTAACTGTTGTCAACCTGGCGCGGAGGAAGTGACAAAACCTGGGGGGTCAGGTCTTCATACGGGATCTTGCTAAGCAGATGGCTGATGCAGTTCAATCTTGCCCTTTTCTTATCATCTGCCTCGACCACATACCAGGGACTCAACTTGGTGTCCGTGTAGCGGAACATGTCATCCTTAGCACGGGAATATTCCACCCAGCGTTTGCGTGATTCCAGGTCCATCGGGCTAAGCTTCCATTGGCGGGTGATATCGTCCATCCGTGCTTGAAAACGTCGTTCCTGCTCTTCATTGCTGACGGAGAACCAATACTTGATCAGGATAATTCCGGAACGAATCAACATTTTTTCAAACTCAGGTACAGACCTGAAAAACTCTTCCACTTGTTCAGGAGTGCAAAAACCCATCACGCGTTCCACGCCAGCCCGGTTGTACCAGGAGCGATCAAATAAAACCATCTCTCCAGCAGCAGGCAAATGGGCTACATAACGTTGAAAATACCACTGCGTTTTCTCTTTTTCGGTGGCAACCGGAAGCGCAACTACGCGCGCAATCCGAGGATTCAACTTTTCCGTGATGCGTTTGATCGTTCCACCCTTGCCAGCAGCATCACGCCCCTCAAAGATGACCACCACCTTCAGTCCAGTTTCCTTGATCCAATACTGCATTTTTACCAACTCAATTTGCAGTTTTTCCAACTCTCGTTCGTAAACCTCATTGGGCAGTTTTTTCAGTTTGGTTGGTCTGACGTCAGAATCGATATTCGCGTCTTCTGCTTGATCCTCCGACATTGGAACAGGTTCGGAGCTTTCGATTTTTACTTTCTTTTCGGACTTGGATTTTTTCTTTGCCATACAAACCTCCGGTTTCGATTAGGTGATTGGTAGGTGGTAGAGATTAATTATACGATGGTTATAAAGGAACAAAC
The DNA here is from genome assembly GCA_964647425.1 of uncultured Anaerolineaceae bacterium. Lineage (GTDB taxonomy): Bacteria > Chloroflexota > Anaerolineae > Anaerolineales > Anaerolineaceae > Mesolinea. The sequence goes on along the minus strand of CAZYIJ010000043.1, from coordinate 9,464 downwards.
GGTGGATTTGATAGCAATTCTAAAACAAATCCGCTTCAGATGACCACCATCTCATCCTGAGCAAGGCTACTTGTTCGATTAATAATTTGTAACGTTAATATCCCGGGACAAGAACCCTTCGGTCTATTTATCCCGTCTGTAGTCTACAAAGCGATAACCTACACCTCGTTCGGTCAATATGTATTGTGGGTCAGCCGGATCGACTTCCAATTTTTTCCGTAAATAATTGATGTATAGCCGGACATAATGCGGCTCGTTTTCATATTCATAGCCCCAAACCTTATTGAGGATCTGGTCATGAGTCAAAACCCAACCGGCATTTTGGACCAGGTGATAAAGTAACCGATACTCCGTCGGGCGGAGTTGAACCAGTTCGCCTTCCACCCACACCTCGTGACGGTCAAAATCGATGGTAAGACGGTCGTCGACGATAATTTTGCCAGATTCTTCATCGCGGCTAAAATCTCCCCGCCGCAATACAGCCTTAATTCGACTGGTAAGCTCACGGGGACTGAAAGGTTTTGTCACGTAATCGTCCGCGCCAAGTTCCAAACCCTTTATTTTGTCATCCTCTTCGCCCTTGGCAGTCAACATGATGACCGGTGTGGCACCGATTTGTCGAATCATTTTCAAGACAGTAAAGCCGTCTGTATCCGGCATCATTACGTCGAGTAAAACCAGGTCTGGCAGGGTTGTGCGCAATTTCTCCATCGCTTGCGAACCATTGTAAGCTTCAACAACCTCATAACCATCCTGTTCCAGGTTTAAACGGATGATTTTTACAAGCCCTTTTTCATCATCGACTACTAAAATTCGTTTCCTATTCTCCATATAACTCTCCTAAGAAATTTCAACGAGGATTATACTGATATTATCCGGTCCACCAACCTGGTTTGCCAGGTCGCATAAATTGCTGGCACGTTCATTTAATGATTTGTCTGAACAAATTTCACTGATAATTTGTTTTTCTTCCACCACTCCCCACAAACCATCCGAACAAAGCATCAAATACCCCGGGGATGACAGCAGGCGATAGCCCTGATCAATTCTGAAACCGTCAGTCTGACCGAGCGCTCGATAAAGGACATTTTTCTGAGGGTGGCTCTCGGCATCAGACTGGCTGATTTGACCGAGTTCAACCAGGCGCTGCACCAGGGAATGATCGCGGGTCAGGACTTCCATTTTTCCGTTGTAGTCAATCAGGTAAAGGCGTGAGTCTCCAACGTGGGCAAAATATAGGGTCTTGTCGATCACCAAGGCTATTGTCAGGGTGCTGCCCCCGCCGGTAACTTTGTCCAAAACAGCTTGCTGAGCGAGTTCAAATGCTTCTTCCAATAATTGCTCGATTTCATCGGAAGCAGGGGGCGCGGAAAATTGTTCTTGCAGCTTTGACAGAAGATGGGTGTTAAGGTTTTCGATCGCAAGAGAGCTGGCAAGTTCGCCATGCAAATGCCCACCCATGCCATCGGCGACAACAAACAAACCGACCCGGCTTTCTTTGTCGCGATATCCTTGCTGCAAAATTATGGACGATGCTGCATCTTCCATATGGTCCCGGGCTATCCCGACCGATTGAGCCAGGGCAGCCTGCAGGTTGACCGGCTTGTCAGAATCGAAACTTTCCGTTTTTTGCTTCGCTGTGTGTTTCTTGTTGTTACTCTTGAACAATTTCAATACTTTACCGCCATTTGCTAAGAAATCAAGGTTGGGGGGTGCTGATATCCAACACCTGTAAAAAATCTTCGGCTGCCCAGCCTGAACGGTTTTTGTCCAGCAGGGCTTCGCAGTGCCACCATGTATAACCATCCCGCGCAATGGGACCATCAATAATTTTAAAGGCTTCGTCGTCCATTGCCAGGAAATTGACCTCGCCAGATGTGCCGGCTTCGGCACGCATTCGTAAACCCAAGCCCTGCGTGCCCACAACTTTCACATAACGACCAACCGCAAGCACATCGGGGGGCAAAATGGAAACATCAGAGACAGTCGAGGTTGGCAGAATGCTTGTAGGCTGAAGTGTTGGCGTCTCTGTTGGAGCAGGCAAAAGCGTGACCAGGTATTGTGGTGTGGTTTGGGCTGACTCAGACTTTCCAGCTTGTGATCGGAAAAACAGATAAGCAACTGCAATCAGAAACAGCGCAAAAACAAACGCTCCAACGATGCTGAGGGGATGGATTTTTGGTTTTGTGCGTTGTTCATTCATTTTTCGTTCTACTTATCGTGTTTTTTCCAGAACATTTCGAACTCCCTAAAAAGCTCGCCGGTTCGTTCAAAATGGGGCATGCCTCTCGTGTTGCGACTGCGGAATGCCCTCCAATTGGATTTTTCACGCACAAGTTGAGGGAGCATATCAAAACAGGTACCCGGTTCGTTATCGTAAACCACGAATACCGGAACTGAGACTTTTTCGTAGTATTTTTCACGCACTTCAGGGACGTTCAACTTGCCGCTCAATAGCACAATAGGTGCAAAATGAGCTCCCGCTTGGTGGGCGGAAGTGTAAGCCAGGTCCATCAGGTCGCTTGGGGCACTGTAGGCAAAGCGCTTATGGTAAAAGTTGGTGATTCTTGCCCGGCTTGCCAAAAAATCATAGATAGGCAAGCTCCACAGAGGCACTTTCAGGTAAGAAAGCAGTAAATCCCTGGCTGTCTCCAGGTACCCCTGCCTTTTTAAGGTGGGTGGATGAGGCATCTCGAAACCTGTTGGGTTGATCATAATCATTGAGCGAATCCATTCAGACTCATCGACTGCTGCCATGGAAGCGAACGCGCTGGCGTTACCAAGTGTGAGCACATGGCAAGGTTTGCCGATCTGATTTTTGATGAAATCTGAGATTGCTTCCTGGTACATGGAGGGGCGATATGGGCGATCGTTTTTCTCAGAGCCGCCAAATCCAGGTAAGTCAATAGCATAAACCGGTCGGGCAGTTCTAAAAGCTTCAAATACTGACAAGGTATCATACAGACCTGCATAGAGGTGCAAACCGTGGATCAAGAGCAGTGGGGTCTGATCGCCATCATTGTTGACATAAAAGTTTATTGCGCCTGTAAATGGTGAATAGTAAGTGTGATGTTCTGCATCAAGGATGATGTTTAGTTTGGCATGGTGATCAATGTATCGTTTGCTGTATAAAATCCAACCGGTTTTAACGGCTGCCAGAGTAGTGACAATGCCTGTCAAGGTTCGCAGGCAGTTCTTGCAAACTTTTTTGTCCATGGTCGCATCTCCTTTTATGGTTTTCAGTGCCTTTACAATTATATATTACTTTATCATGGGCATCTTGTTCCATAGAGGGAAGCTTTCATACTATCCGGGTATTGTGCTGTAACAAACCTCCCTTTCTCAGCTTACTTGAATAAATCAGAATGCCGCTCCTCAACCAAGTTGACCAACTTACAACGCCGGAGAGCCTGATGGTAAAATCGTTTCAATGAAACGATATAGGAGCATCAGACGCAAAAAAAGCAACAGCCGCTGGTTGATTTTGAGCCTTGGGCTGGCTTTTTTGCTTGCAAGCCTGGCTGTCACTTTAAAAGCTCGGGCAAATTTTGAAGCTCAACCCGTGTTGATTCCCCCGGCTACCAGCCTGAGCGGCATTCCCCTTGGAGGTCTGAGCGCTGAGGAAGCGCAACAACGGATTGATGCAGCTTTTTCTGTTCCGGTGGAGCTGCGTTATAACCAAGCACGCATGCAATTCAAGCCGGAAGCGTTGGGGTTCGCAATTGACACTGAAGCTAGCTTGTCGCAATCAACCGAATTTCAATCAAAACAGGGCTTTTGGAACTTCATTTGGGGAAAAGAACCTCAAGAAAACACCCTCGCATTGGATCCAGTTTTTTTCTTGGATGAATCCAGATTGAGCCAGTTCCTGCAACAAGTTTTCAGCTTGCGCTACGACCAACCACCATCCGCGCCTACTCCGGTGCTGTACTCAACCAACTTCATCCCTGGTCAGCCTGGTTACCAGGTTTCCTCACTCACCCAAACTATTGAGCAGGTCAAGCGTGCTCTCCTTTCGCCTTCCGAGAGAGTAGTCCAGATCAGTGTCAGTGAGCAACCCGCTCTGCCACTGGATTGGCACAACCTCGAGACGCTGCTGCGGCAGATCATCCTGTTGGAGAAGTTCGATGGGCTGGCAGAAATTTACCTGCAGGATCTGCGGAGCGGTGAGATCATTCATTTTGCGCTCCAGAATAACCAGGATGTTCCAGTGGATGTAGCCTATTCCGCAGCCAGCACCATCAAAATCCCCATCATGGTCTCGACAATGAAGAGGATCGAAGAACCTCACCCTAACCAGGCACTGAATTGGATGCAGCAGATGATTGCTGAGTCCCTCAATCCCCCTGCCGATGGGCTGATGAAAGCTTACATGGATAACGACAGTGGTCCCTTGATGGTGACAGCTGACTTGCGGGAATTGGGATATCAAAATACCTTTCTGGCTGGTTACTTTGAACCAGGCTCACCGCTTTTAGAACGTATCAACACACCGGCAAACGCTCGCAGGGACGTCTACCTTGACCCGGATTTTTATAACCAGACTGTTCCCAGTGAAGCTGGCGATTTGTTGGCAAAAATATATCACTGTGCTGCAGGAGATGAGCAGGAACTGTTCCCGGGACAAGTCAGCACGAGCGAATGTTCGCTGATGTTGGATTATCTTAAAGGCAACAAAATCCTGGCTCTACTGGAAGCAGGTTTGCCGCCTGAGGCTTCGATCGCCCACAAGCACGGTTGGACAAACGAGATCGATGGTTTGATCCACACCATGAGTGACAGCGCCGTGGTTTTCACCCCGGGTGGTGATTATGTTTTAGTCATTTTCGCGCATACACAGGAACAGTTTCTCTACGATCCGGCAAACAGACTTTTTGCAAGGCTCTCTCAATCAATTTATAATGCCCATAATCCTGACAACCAAGCTTATTGGTACGAAAATTGAAACCGTCATGCTTGAATGGATGAGCACATGCAACTGATTTTGACACACGAACAAGCAGATTTTGATGCCCTGGCTTCGATGTTAGGAGCTCATTTGCTTATTCCAGAGGCGTATGCGTTGCTGCCCAGACAAATTAATCGCAATGGTCGTGAATTCCTGAATAAATATGGCCAGGAACTTGGTTTTTCAACGATCAAGGATCTCCCCAATCAAAACATTGAACAGGTTTACCTGGTGGATACCCAATCGCTGGTTACACTGCGCGGTCTCACTGAAGCCACTAAGGTATCCGTCATCGATCATCACCCTCGCAAGAAGCAATCCAATCCTGAATGGGACATGGTCCTGGAAACCACTGGTGCTTGTTCCACATTATTGGTCGAAAAAATGCAGAAAGCTTCCATGCAGTTATCCAATTTGGAAGCAACCATGCTGCTGCTTGGAATTTACGAAGATACCGGCTCACTTGGCTACAGCAACACCACACCAAGAGACGCCAAAGCGGTGGCATTTCTGCTGGAACAAGGGGCAGACCTTAACATCGTTTCGCGTTACCTAAATCCACCGCTCACAAACATCCAGCAGCAGCTGTATGACCGCCTGATTACCAACCTGGAAAGTCACACGATTGAGGGCTATACCATCCTGGTCGCCAACGCCGAAGCTTTTGATTTGAACGACGAGATCTCATCTGTGGCGCATAAGTTGCGTGATTTCCTCGACCCGGACGGATTTGTTTTGGTAGTTTCAACCAAGCAGGGAGTGCGCCTGGTAGCTCGCTCTACGACCGACAGCCTGGATGTCGGTCGCCTGGCTCGCCATTTTAAAGGTGGAGGGCACAAGCGGGCTTCTTCCGCGCTCATCAGACCCGAAGACAAACCAACACCCGAAAATACCCGTGTGTTGATGCAGCAGATATTGGAAGAATTAGTTCATTTTTTACCTGCAATCGTGACACCGGAGTTGAAGGTGCATCAAATCATGTCGCGCGACCCACTTGTGCTCAAGCCGGCGATGACTGCTGAGGAAGCTGATCACCTGATGAATCGTTATGGATTTGAAGGGTATCCGGTAGTTAAAAACGGCAAAATCATCGGGCTGCTGACCCGCCGGAATGTTGATCGGGTTTTGCAGCACAACCTGGACAAGAGTGTTGAAGACCTGATGGAAGCTGGTGAGATCAGGGTTTTTCCGGAAGATTCTCTTTCACGATTGAAAGAGATCATGTCAAATACCGGATGGGGGCAAGTCCCTGTGGTGGATCCGGAAACTGGTGATGTAATCGGTATCGTCACGCGTACAGACCTGATTGGTACCCTGACTATTAATGGTGACCCCCTTCCTAAAACCGAAATGGTTGCCACCCTGAATCATGCCCTCACTGCAGAGCGTCAGACGCTTCTTGCCGCGGTAGCAGAACAAGCCAGTCTGCAGAAATTGCCGGCATATATCGTGGGTGGATTTGTGCGGGACTTGCTCTTAAAGCGTCCCAGCCAGGATTTTGATATCGTCCTGGAAGGCGATGCGCTGGAATTTGCTGATCACCTTGTTAGAGCCTACGGCGGTCGTGCTGTGGTCCATAAACGCTTTGGAACTGCCAAGTGGATTCTCTCAGAAAACCGTGAGGAAATTCTGACAAACCTGGGAATCGGTGATGCTGGTGAGGCTGCGCTGCCCGCGCACCTGGACCTCATTAGCGCGCGCACTGAGTTTTATGATCACCCGGCTGCCCTGCCAGTAGTAGAGCGCAGCAGCATAAAAATGGACCTGCATCGGCGGGATTTCACCATCAACACCCTTGCACTGCGGCTCGATGGCGAACATTTTGGACAGATATTTGACTTTTGGGGAGGCTATGAAGACCTCCTCCAGAAACAAATCCGGGTTTTGCATGCCCTTTCTTTCGTTGATGATGCCACACGAATGCTACGCGCAGTTCGCTTTGCAGAACGATTTGATTTTGAGCTGGAAACTCGCACCCTCAGCCTTCTCCAAGCCAGCCTGCCCCTCATCGATCAGCTTTCAGGAGCACGCATCAAACACGAATTCGACCTCATCTTCCAGGAAGACAAGGTTTCAGAAATCATGCAAACATTGCAAGAGTTAGGTGTCCTGAAAGCGATCCATCCGGAATTGGGATGGAGTCCCGTCCAACAAAAGCGGGTGCGGCTGACTGCCGAATCCGTCGATAACATCAGCCTGAATCTGAAAGACCTGCAAACCGCGATTTGGCTGCTTTGGCTGGAGGTTTATTCTGACAAGACCATTAAGGAACTCGCCAAACGACTGCGTCTCACCGCCCGGCTTCTTGAGTGGATCAAACAAACAAAGCAATTAAGAGAACAATTGCCTGTTATCCAGCAGTCGCAGCCCAGCCAGGTTACGCAGACCTTGTCAGTTTTCCCCGAACTTGTGATTCTGACGGTAATTTTTTCTAATGAAGACGAAAATCTGGTGCAGCCCTTGCGCGATTATCTGGATACTTATCGCCGGGTCAGAGCCTATACCACAGGCGAAAACCTGAAGGCAATGGGCTTGCCTCCTTCTCCGCGCTACGACGTCATCCTCTCAGAATTGCAGGCTGCCTGGTTGGATGGAAAGATCAACAGCTACGAAGAAGAAATAGCCCTGCTGGAACGCTTGCTTAAGACCGAATGAACATCCAAATCATCTCCGAGACCACCTATCAAATGCCAGATGGCAATTCTATTCGCATCCGTCCGGCACAGGAAGCCGATTTGCCAGGGATGGAATGGGAAGGGGAGTTTGCCCATTTTCGCCGGCTTTACAAGCAACATTACCAAAACAGCCGCAGCGGAAACACCTTGATCTGGGTTGCTGAAAACGAAGATGGGGAGATAGTCGGACAGGTTTTTCTGTCACTGTTGTCCAGCCAATCAGAATTGGCGGATGGCATTCACCGTGCTTATTTGTTTTCGTTCCGGCTCAAACCTGATTATCGCAATCATGGACTTGGCAGTTACATCCTTAAATTTTTGGAAGATTACCTGGTTCAACGCGGTTTTGATACACTCCGAATCAACGTTGCCCGTGACAACGTGCTGGCAAGACGAATGTATGAGAAACACGGTTATCGGGTGGTCGGACCTGATGAGGGTCGCTGGCGCTACCAGGACCAGTTTGGGCAGTGGCAGTATGTCCATGAACCCGCCTGGCGCATGATGAAAAAACTGAAGTAAGACTCAAACCATCGTCTTTGCGAAGAGCAACGCGATGACGCAGTCTCTCTTTTTCCGTCTTTGCGAGGAGCGCAGCGACGAAGCAATCTCTCTTTTCCCGTCTTTACGAGGAGCAACGCGACGTGGCAATCCGCCTTTTCCTGTCTTTTCGAGGAGCAATGCGACGTAGCAATCTCTCTTTTCTCGTCTTTGCGAGGAGCGCAGCGACGAAGCAATCTCGTTTTTAAAAAGAGAGACTGCCGCGACCCTTTGCCAATCTGACCTTTTCATCCCTTGAAATTAAATGGCAAAGGCTCTCGCAGTGACGGTTTAAAATGTCCTTGCGAGGAATGTTGCGACGAAGCAATCTCTCTTTTCCCATCTTTGCGAGGAACAACACGACGAAGCAATCTCGTTTATCCGTCTTTGCAAGCAGCGAAGCGACGTGGCTATCTGCTTTTTGCCGTCTTTGCGAGGAGCGCAGCGACGAAGCAATCTCCAGTATCATAAATAGTCCGAAATCACCCTAAAATAAAAAAGCGGAGCAGGAAACGACGTCTGGCTTACAATTTATTTGTCATCCTGAACGAAGTGAAGGATCTTATTGTTGGAATAACAAAAGAAAAGTGTACTATCTAAAAAGGCTTGAAATGACTACTTAAAATATGGCGGATCCTGGTCTTTTTTCTCAATCAGATTTCTGAGCATCAATCTTAATTCTTCGTAATCCTCATCCCTCAACTGCCTGGGAATGCCAAAAATCCGATTACCCTGATTGGAGGAAAGGTAGAGCCCATCTTTTGTTTCTTCAATTCCTGTAACCGATGCTAAAGCAATTTTCGTATCGGGGGAATTTGGTTGGCTTTGAACCAAAGACGCCTCTTCCAAAGTGAGTGAATAGTGCTCCCACAGCTCCTTTCGCTGATGGATAGAACGACTGGCAACAAATGCAATCAGAACAGGGATGACTGTAATTGCCAACCAGGGTGTATTTGGGTTGTCGCTCATGCGTTGGGTTATAAAAATCGCGATCAAAGCGATCACACCAGTGATACCATAAAGCAAGATGATCCCGCGAATTTGTTTGGAAAGCTTGTTGGAGTCCAGGTAATACGTTTTTAGCATGTTTCCTCCGATAAAACCAATTATACGTCGGGAAAATCGATATCAAAACATCGAAAACCAATTTAATCCGAAAGGATCGTTGCAGCAAAAAAAGGCTAATTCGGTAGTACTCCTATAATTGCAGTTAAGATAACAAGCCATGCTTTTTTTACAAATATTTCTTGTGTCAAGGCAATTTAGAAATGTCCTAATCTCAGCAATTTAGAAATGTCCTA
>CAZYIJ010000042.1:0-15440 GCA_964647425.1 uncultured Anaerolineaceae bacterium | reverse complement strand
GCGGGAAAATCGTCCATTCTAGCTGCCACAACCAATGCCACACCCAAGATCGCTGATTACCCCTTCACAACGCTTGAACCAAACCTGGGTGTTGTCCAACTGAACATGGATACTGCCATGGTCATGGCGGACATCCCGGGTCTGATTGAAGGTGCATCAGAAGGCGTGGGACTGGGATTTGAGTTTCTTCGCCATGTGCAACGCACCCGCATCCTTATCCACGTGCTGGATGGACTTAGCGAAGACCCTCATACCGATTTTGAAGCAATCAACAGCGAACTGGATATGTTTGACGAAAGACTTGGCGCGTTGCCGCAGATCGTGGTCCTGAACAAAATGGATCTGCCAATGGTTGCAGAAAGATTCACCGATTTGAGCCACCAATTTTCAGAAGATGGCTTTGACCTGATGCCAATTTCTGCAGTTAGCCATTTGAATTTGAAAGAACTGATGTGGAAAGCCTGGCACCAACTGCAAGAATTACCGATTGCACCGGTTGAAACAGCCTTGCCAGTTTATCGCACTGATGAAGATCCTGATGCTTTTGAAATTGAGAAAACCGATGAGGGCTATATCGTCACTGGTAAGCGCATTGAACGAGCTGCGGCAATGACTTACTTCGACCAGCCCGGCTCTGTCCGACGATTTCAGAAATTTATGGCTGGTATCGGGGCGGACAAAGCCTTACGAAAAGCAGGAATCCAGGAAGGCGAGAGCGTGTTTGTTGGGGAATGGGAACTGACCTGGCAGGACTAAACAATCTTCGCTGATCAAGGCAACGGGGTACCTGCCTGCCAAGTGACAAACTCAATCTACTGACATACCCGCTCTTGAAGGCGGGGGCTCTGCAAAGCAGGCGCGATTACAATGAAGAATTTGGCTCAGTCAGAACCAGATTCTTTTTTGTCTCAATGCACTGCTCCATTGCATTTACGATCTGCCTGAAATGGTCAGGGTTGTTGACAAAATCGTAATTCAGGCTGTTGATTGTGAGTACCGGGCTTTCTGTGTACTCCTGATCCCATTGTTTGTAGTAGGAATCCAGCAATCGCAAATAGTCAGGGTCGATCGTGTCTTCAATTGAGCGGGCACGCAGTTGAATTCGTTCTACAAGTGTCTCAATTGGCGTCACGAGGCGGATGAGCAAAGTGGGTTTTGGCAGTGTTTTGAGTACCAGGTTATATAACTTGAAATAAGCCTGGTAGTCGCGATCCGACAGGTTATTCATATCGTGCAGAGCCCGTACGAAAATGAAGGCATCTTCGTAAATACTGCGGTCCAACACGGCAGAGTTCCCTGAGTTCGCCAGATCCTCTATCTCCTGGGCACGGTTGCCGAGAAAGAACATCTGCAGATGAAATGCCCAGGTCTTCATGTCGGCATAGAAATCAGCCAGATAGGGGTTATTATCCACAGATTCGTAAGAGGGCGTCCAGCCGAAAGCGAGGCTCAATAGTTGGGTCAGTGAGGTCTTGCCGCTGCCTATGTTGCCAGCAAGGACGATCATTCTTTGGTTGGGTTGCAGTTGTTGACTCATATCAGCACTCACTATGACCGCAGGTGTAGCACTTGCGACAGCCTTCTTCGTTGATCAGGGTTGCCTCCCCACATTCGGGGCAAAGTTCGCCGATAGGATGGAAAGCAGGTTTTTCTGACGTCAAGGGCAAAGGCGTACTTACCACTGACAGGCTGGGAACTTCAGGCAGCTCTTTTTCCTGATAGAGATATTCGTCTAGGGCTTTTGAGATGCCGTCCGGCAGTGAACGCACTCGGTTGATCCCAAAGCCCAAGGAGCGACCACCGCCGATTCCAGCCAACTGGTCCAGGATGATGCGCAGGCGTTCACGCGGTTCGATAGGCGAGAGGATTCGAAGATTATAAGAAATCAAGCGACCTATGGCTTCGGAGTGGGCGGCTGTCTCAGAGCCAGCTTTCGCCGTGTTGATAAATACTTCAAACGGTTGACCTCCGCCATTCTCATTGATGGTGACAAAGGCTTTGCCAAGTGGTGTTTCAATGGAATAAGTGTACCCTCTGAGAGCACGAGGACGTGGTTTCTTACTTTCTTTTAGGAAGCTAAGTTGACCGCCAGTATCTTCTCCGAAAAGTGGGATTTTTGCTATGTCGGGCGCCGATTCTTTCTTATCCATAGTTTGTTTGGTTTCCAACACCACTTTGTCCCGCGAGCCCGTGATATAGACCGTGATACCCTTGCAACCCAACTTCCAGGCGAGTTTGAACGCATCCGCCACTTCTTCCTCTGTGGTTTCGGCTGGAAAATTGATGGTTTTACTGAGACTATTGTCGACAAAACGCTGTAATGCCGCCTGGATGTAAATGTGTTCATCTGCAGTGACATCAGAAGAGACAACAAAGACGTTTCGGATATGCAGCGGCAACTGCTCGATATGTTGGCAAGAGCCTTGTTCAATCACTTTGCTTATAATTTCTTCTTTTTCCAAATCGCTCAAATCAACCGCATCCAGCGCCAGCTGGAAATATGGGCTGACGTAATTGAGAACAAGGTCGTTGCCTTTATCGTTGACGTGGCGGACGTAAGCCAGCGCAAAAACCGGCTCGCAGCCATAACCTTCCACGCCTGCCACTGTGCCAATGGTGCCAGTGGGTGCGATGGTGGTCTGGGCAGCGTTCCGTATGCCATGATTCCGAATTCCTTCAGTGATCAAGCCCCAATCCAGGTAAGGGCGCTGCCAGTTGCGGGTGTAGGCAGAAAGCGGGGTGGGAGCTTCCCATTTCAGGTCCTGGGGGTCATAGATGCTTCCGGTGATAGCCGGGAAAGGTCCGTTCCGCTCAGCCAGTTCGACGCTGGTTTCCATTGCGAAATAGCGCACATATTCCATCACCTGCCCGCAAAATTCCAGTGATTCCTCAGAACCATAGCGGACACCACAGTGATACATGAGGTCAGCCAGACCCATGATGCCCAGCCCGATCCGGCGGCAATTCATCGCGGCTTGCCGTAACTCGGGCACATCCGGAACATAAGCGTTCTTGTCCACTACGTGATCAAGGAATTGTGTGGCAGTCTTGGTGGTCTGGCGTAATTTGACCCAGTCGACTGTGCCATTTTCTCCAAAATGCTGTCCCAGGTTAATTGAGCCAAGACAGCAGTTCTCGTACGGACCCAACCACTGCTCACCGCAGGGATTGGTTGCTTCCAGTTCGTAAAGGTGCGGGACAGGGTTCTGACGGTTGGCGGCATCGATAAAGAGCGCACCTGGTTCACCGTTGTGATGGGCTTGTTTGACGAATTTGTCAAAAAGAGCGCGGGCTTTCACCGTTTTGTAAGTTTTAATCGGTAATCCGGCTTTTTCTGCCTGGGTAATTGTGCCGTGAAAAGTTTTGTATTCTTCCTCATGGATATCCGGGAAGCGAAGTTCCCAGTCAGCATCTTCTTCCACTGCTTTCATGAAGGCGTCCGTGATCGCGAGGGAGATATTGAAGTTCGTGATGGCAGATTCGTTGGTCTTGCATGTAATAAAATTCTCCACATCCGGATGGTCCACTCGCAAAACGCCCATATTAGCGCCCCGACGTGTGCCACCTTGCGCAATTTCGCCAAAGGCATTGTCATAAACTTTAAGGAAGCCGACTGGTCCTGTAGCTTGACCAGCTGAGGCATTCACCAGCGATCCAGAAGGGCGCAAACGAGAGAAATTGAAGCCATTACCCCCGCCTGTCTGCTGGATGAGGGCAGCGTTTCGCAGCGTACTGAAAATACCGTCTTTGGCGCGCCCCATATCGTCCGAAATGGGCAGAACAAAACAGGCAGCCAATTGACCGAGAGGGGTACCTGCGCCGGTGAAAGTAGGAGAATTCGGGAAGAACGACTTACTAACAAGCATGTCGTAAAACTCCCTGGCAAGTGCTTCGTGGTTCACTTCAGGTTCAGGGATGTCCGAAACATGCCAGGCAATCCTCCAGAACATTTCGTCAATCGTCTCAACCGGTTGACCATCCTTACCATGGCGAAGGTAGCGTTTGGAAAGGATCTGGCGCGAATTTTGGGTCAACTCAATAGACGGAAGTTCTTCCGGTATGGGGGGTGTTGGGTACATACCCAAACTTTTGGGTCTCTGATCAATCATAATTACTCCCTCTGTAATCTATTCTTCTTCGGTCAATAAACGGTTAATTTCGTCACGGATAGTGTGTAAATCATCCATGCGAAGGTAAACAATGGCGTAGCGGATGTAGGCAATATGGTCGATTTCTTTGAGAGCTTTAAATGCTAAATCCCCCACCTGGCGAGAGCTAATTTCAGACCGACCTTTTTTTTGTAATTCTGCTTCGATATTGTCAACAAGCTTTTCAATTTGGTGAGCAGAAATTGGTCGTTTTGAACAAGCCATCCGAAGACCGCCGAGCAATTTTTCACGATTAAATTCTTCACGAGTGCCATCTCGTTTGATTATCAGGGGAGTGGTCAGGATTGGGCGTTCATAAGTGCTAAACCGTTGATGGCAGTTCTTACATTCGCGTCTTCGGCGAATGCCACCATGTGCGTCTTTTGTCGTATCAATGACGCTGGTTTCCAGACTCTGGCAGTATGGGCACTTCATTAATGTCACTCCTATAACCCACTATATATTGGGGTGAGCGTGGGTTACTCCCTAGATGTAGTGGTTATTTTAGCACGCGGAAGGATAAAGAACAAGACAAAAACTGTGATGGAACCTTAAAAAATTAGTCGTTCGAGTTCATGCAAAATATACACGCAAGAATGATTGATTCAGCGACGAGCTCATAGAATTAATTTGAGTAAGCTTGGGAAATTGAAAAACACAACTGAAATCGTTAACATGAGGAGGCCTAGGTAAGACTTGTAACTCGATCGAGACTTCGCATAGCAAGACAGGTCTGTGCGAAACCAATTTGCAGAAATCCTAACGTTTATGCTATGCGATAATTCGTTCAGGATGACAAGTTTGAATCTCCTCCTCCCTCATTGAGAGGGAGGAGAAATTAGATTGTATAGCAATCCGTAGAGGAGGTTGCCAGAAACTAATGGGAATTTCTGTTCTTACGGATGAAGGCCGGCAAATCTACATCCACATCACTGGTGTAGACATACTGATCCCGTGAATTTGTCCGTACTGATTGCGTTTGTTCGTTTTTCTGCGTTTTCTGATCAACGCTGCTGTGGTGCTCTACTGGTTTTTGCGACGAAGCTCCCCGAAAAAAACTTTGCTCTCCCTCCGAAGAAGAGACACTTCGGTCAAATCCAGTTGCAATCACGGTGATGCGGATGTTATCTCCCATGTTTTCGTCCACCACAGCACCAAAAATCAGGTTCACGTCCGAACTGGCTGTTTCCTTGATAATGGCGGCAGCCTGGTTTACCTCGAACAGTGACAAATTGGGTCCACCAGTCACATTAAAGAGAATACCCCGGGCACCGTTGATGGTGACATCGAGGAGCTGGCTGGAAATTGCCTGTTCTGCAGCAATGCGGGCACGATCTTCACCAGAAGCCTGACCAACAGCCATCAGGGCTGCGCCGCCTTCTGACATGATTGTGCGAACGTCTGCAAAGTCAAGGTTGATCAAACCAGGAACGGTGATCAACTCTGAAATTCCCTGAATGCCCTGGCGAAGTACGTCGTCTGCCAAACGGAAAGCATCATTGAGACCGATATTTTTGGTCACAATTTGCAGCAGACGGTCATTGGGGATAACAATCAGAGTATCAGCGTGCTCTTTAAGAGCCATTGAGCCTTGTTCAGCGGATTTCGCGCGGTGATTACCCTCAAAAGAGAAGGGGCGGGTGACAACGCCGATGGTGAGCGCGCCGATTTCCTTGGCAATCTGAGCTACTACAGGCGCAGCTCCGGTTCCAGTTCCGCCACCCATACCGGCGGTTACAAAGACCATGTCGCTGCCCTTAAGTACTTCGTACAATTCTTCTGCAGACTCTTCCGCGGCAATTTTACCGATTTTCGGATCGCCGCCAGCACCAAGACCGCGAGTAGCTTTGTCGCCAATGCGAACGCGATATTGTGCCTGGGATTTTAACAAGGCCTGGGCATCAGTATTGATTGCAATGAACTCGATTCCCTGCAGACCTTCGGCGATCATGCGGTTGACGGCGTTGCAGCCACCTCCGCCAACACCTACTACTTTGATTCTTGCGAATGATTCAGATTGTTTTGCTTCCATTTTTTAAATCTCCTCTATTTTTTGCTTGGTTGAATTAGGGTAATATGCGTTTCAGCCAATCCTTCAACCCATCCGCTTTGGGTTTTAGGTTCGACCGTTTGCTGCTTCCGGATCGCTCAGGAGCGATCTGGTTTGTTTCACTGAATAGGATGCCCCAATTGAGCAAACCAACACTGGTTGCAAATGAGGGGCTGCTGATCTGGTCTGTAAGACCTACCATTTTTTCTGGTTGCGCGATTCTGACAGGCATATTCAGAATATTGGCTGCCATCTTACGAATACCGGGCAATTGCGCCCCGCCACCGGTCAAGACGACACCGGCAGGAAGCATGGAATCGTACCCTGAGCGCTTGATCTCTTGCTGAACCATGATCAGGATCTCTTCGGCACGGGCTTCAATAATGTTGACCAACTCGCGTCGATCCACTTTTGAAGCTTGTTCTGAGCCGAAGGAGACAATATTGAAGAATTCATCTTCCTCTATATCTTCCAATAATGCATAACCATGCTTGAGTTTGACTTCTTCCGCTACGTCGAGCGGTAAGCGCAAGCCCTGGGCAATATCAGAGGTGATATGGTTGCCGCCGACGCTCAAAACGTTGGCATGAAACACATCGCCTTTGACATAAATGGCGACACCAGTAGTGCCAGCACCCAGGTCAACCACAACTACTCCCATTTCCCGCTCAGTCTCTGCAAGAATTGCTTCGCTTGAAGCAAGCGGGTTGAGAACAAACTGAGAAACGTCTATGCCAGCCATTGAGACACACTGCCGCAGGTTTTCCATGGTAGAGGCTGCGCTGGTGATGATGTGCGCTTCCACTTCCATGCGGTAGCCGTGCATACCGACCGGCTGACTGATATCTTCCTGACCATCAATATTGAAACCACGCTGAATTACGTGGACGATTTCACGGTTATGGGGAACAGCAATTGCCTGGGCTGAATCCAATGCGCGATACACATCTTCCTGGTCTATAACTCGCCCAGAGATACCGACTGCTCCTTTACTGATAGTGGAGGATACCTGGGTGCCGGCAAGGTTTACGATCGCGCTGTTAATCTCAAAGCCTGAAGTGCGCTCGGCTTTTTCAATCGAGCGAGCGATCGCTTCTGAGGCGGCGTTGATATCGTTAACTGTGCCTTTGCGGATGCCCTGAGAGGGTTCAATACCTACTCCAAGGATGCGCAAATTAGCTCCATTTTCCACCCTTGCAACGAGTGTACATACTTTTGACGTGCCTACATCTAATCCAACAACAATTGCTTCTTCTTCCATATCAATGCTCCAAACGATAATAAGGTGCGTGTAGAAATTCCATACTGATCAATACTGGTTGCAAGTTCTTTTCCAGAATTGCATCAACTATATGGCTATACTCAATTAGTTTCATATCAATATCTTCTGTGCGGGTGCCAAAATATACCAACCAACCATGAGGGTCAGTCCAACCCAGACCATTTTCAGTGTTATATAACATCGGAGTGTCAGCTGGTTTGATGGAGTTGAGCTTTTGAACTATCTGGACAAAAGCCGGATCGATCGGGGGAATGGTTTCTGTGATTATTTCTTCCTCATCCCCTGCATCTTCGCTTTCGAGGCTCAGTGCTTTAGGATCAACATAACCAAGCGCGTAAGGGGGAGGCGTGGTCGCGTAGACTCGGATTGGCATGGTCGCTTCTCCACGGACACTGAAAGTGTAGCCATCCTGGTCGATCCAGAACAACTCCTGCTCGTTTTCCAACCAGAGAATAGCAGGAATGCGTTCTTCGATGACCACGTTCAGAGTGTCTGGCAGGGCAACTTCCACGAGGGCAGACTTGATATCCGGAAAAGTTGCCAAAATCTGCTCTTCCACCTGGGCAGGTTTTACGCGAATGATGGATTCTCCGGTCACATTCAGAATCGCTTTTACTTCATCGGAAGGAACCCGGATACCACCGCTCAAGTTGACGGTGTTGACTTCGAAAGTGGCGGAGTTGAGCATCATGTAAAGCAAGACAATCATTCCAAGAGCCAGTGCTGCAGAGAGCCAACGCCAACTGAAATCGATGCGGGGTAGGGTGGGTAAGCGAACTTCGCTTCCAGGAGTGCCAGTTGGGAGGTAAACCTGCTTACGTTGACGGGTTGAGTTGGTGTAACCACCCGCAGAATTGTATGTATTATGGCGCGATACCACACGCGAAGCACTGTGTGCCTCCCGGGAGGTACGGTCTACGGTTCGGGGAATCGGCTTTCGCTGGACTTTCTCGATTTTCCTGCGAGCTCGAACCTGGTCTGCACGGGATACACTCTTTGGATTATTGGTCATTGTCGACCTCGAACTTTCGGAGCGTGCGTCCCTGTTCTGCTTTACGTTCCAGTCCAAGTTGAATCAATCGGTCGATCAGCTGCTTGTAATCCAAGCCACTGTGCGCGAGCAGCTTGCTGTACATACTGATCTGAGTAAAACCGGGCATAGTGTTGACTTCGTTGAACCAGGCTTTTCCGCTGTTCTTATCCAGAAGGAAGTCCACTCGTGCCAGACCAGCCCCGTCGATTGCCCGGTAGGCTTGTACAGCCCAGGTTCGAAGTTGTTCTGAGACCTGTTCGGGCAGGGGAGCCGGGATGGCTG
This sequence comes from uncultured Anaerolineaceae bacterium, assembly GCA_964647425.1. Taxonomy (GTDB): domain Bacteria; phylum Chloroflexota; class Anaerolineae; order Anaerolineales; family Anaerolineaceae; genus Mesolinea. Next base: position 6,645 of record CAZYIJ010000042.1, on the reverse strand, counting down.
TTTCCGGGTCACCGGAATGGTATTTGTCTTTATAGGTGTAAAACTCGTCTCCTGGCACAATTTCGCCTGGTTGTGAAACCACGATATTCTCATTGCCAAGCACGCTGATCTCGATTTCACGGGCTTCGATCCCACGTTCCACCAGGATGCGGCGATCGTAACGGGCAGCCAGACGTAGTGAATCCTGCAACTGTGATCTGTTTTTTGCTTTTGTGATGCCTACAGACGAACCAAGATTTGCTGGCTTGACAAAGACTGGATAGTCACTGATCGCTTCTACAGCTTCTATCACTGAGGCAATATCGGTTTCGACCTCTTGCCTGCTAAAGACACCATAGGGTAAAACGGGAATTCTGGCATTGGAGACCACATCTTTACAAAGGACTTTGTCCATCCCTACTGAAGAAGCTAACACACCCGCACCAACATAGGCACAATTCTGGATCTCAAAGAGTCCCTGGATGGTGCCGTCTTCTCCAAATGTGCCATGCAAAATCGGAAAAACAATGTCGATTTGGGTCACTTCGTGCATTTGTTCATCGATCAGTTCATAAAGATAGGGGGTCTCATTCCTGGCCATGATGAAAGCTTCATTCAGGTCGTCACCTTGTCCTTTTTCAAAGACTTCCAGGGCATCTTTGGCATACGTCCAGCGACCTTCCCTGGTGATCCCTACCTGGAAGACCTGGTATTTTTCGGGATCAAGCGCGTTCAAAACAGAGCGTGCTGACATCAGAGAGACCGCATGTTCTCCAGATTTTCCTCCAAAAATCAATACAAGATTGAGTTTAGTCGACATCTTCGAACTCTCCTAATAATTCAATTTCGAGGTCGAGTTGAACGCCAAACTGTTCCATGACCTGTTTCTGACCCTGGCGGATCAGACAGTAATAATCCTGTGCTGAGGCGTCACCATTATTTACAATGAAATTTGCGTGAACGGTGCTGAAGGAAGCGCCTCCGCAGGTTACGCCTTTCATTCCGGCTTCTGCCAGTAGTTTTCCGGCAAAATTGCCTGGTGGGTTCTTGAATGTAGATCCGAAGGAGGGACCAACCGGCTGTGTTTTGCGGCGTTTTTCTGTCAATTCGTGCAGAAGTGCCATACAATCCTCAGGGTCAGCCTTTTGACCAGCAAGAGTTGCTTCAAGGATAGTAATGCTTTTGCGCTCACGCTTGAATTTGCTTGAACGATATTCGTAGCCCATATCTTCGTTAGTTAGCAGTTGGGTGCCGCCTTCGCGCGTAAGCACCAGCGCGGAGATCAACATTTGCGCGATATCAGCTCCATGTGCTCCGGCGTTGCCATAAACCGCGCCGCCGATTGTGCCAGGGATGCTGTTTGCCCATTCGAAGCCCGAAACACCTCTGCGGGAGGCGAGCTGAGCTACCTGACCCAGATTTGCCCCGCTCTCCGCAATGACCAGTGGCGGGTCAGTCTTGGTGTTGACTTTAATGTTGTGACTGCGATTGTGCAGGATGATGCCGTCATATCCGGTATCACTGATCAACAGATTTGAACCACTACCCAAAATGTAGTAAGGAACATTCAATTTCCACAGGTTGGTCAGGGCATATTCCATTTCGGATGCGGAATTTATCGAAATCAAACCGGTAACCGGACCACCGACACGGGTAGTGGTGTAGTTGTTCATGCGAACGCATTCCTGCAAGCGATCTCCGAAGACTTCCTGGAGTTGGGATAACGGCAAATTAGTCATTAGATGCCTCCAGTCGAATTGCGGAACATAATAAATCAGCGAATTCAGGACCTTTGCCAGCGGAAAATACAATGATCAGGTCTTTTTTGCTCAGGTTTTCCATTATGTAGTCCATTGCCTCACAAGTCTCAGGCAAGTAAATGCACTTATCACTGCCGAGTTCATCGGCGATTGAGCAGGGGCTAAAGCTTGAGTCCTCTTCGCGAGCACCAAAAAGCTTCAGGATCACAGCCTGATCAGCCTGCTCAAGTGCAGCTGCAAACTCGTGTTGCAGGCGCTTAGTACGACTGATGGTGTGCGGTTCCCAAACTGCCCAAATCTTGAAATCGGGGTAACTTTGCCTCACTCCCTGGATTGTCTGAAGAAGCTGGCTTGGGTGATGACCGTAATCGTTGTAAACCTTGACTTTCTCGCTTTCGCATACCAGGTCAAAGCGGCGGCTTGTGCCCGCGAAAGAGCTCAAGCTGTCAGTAAGTTCGCCTAAATCGATCCCAACTAAATGAGCGACAGCCAAAGCAGCCGCAGCGTTACTGCAATTGAATTTGCCTGGCTGATGGAGGGTAAATGGTCCGAATGTTTCACCTTTGGGCAATTGCAAGGAAAATTGCTGGATTCCCCAATTTGCTGTGTAATCAACGATCTGATAATCACTACCAGGCTCAAAACCATACTTTAATATTTGCCTGTCAGGGAAATTTTCTGCTTCCAGCATATCCCGGATGCAAGCATCATCACCGCAGAGCAAAATTACACCATCTTCTTCGGTTTTAGTGAGAAATTCTACGAAAGCATTGGTGTAATCCTGTGGGGTGGGGAAGAAATCGGGGTGGTCATATTCAATGTTGGTGACGATGCTGATGACCGGGTCGAGCCCAAGGAACATATTGTCATATTCATCGGCTTCGATGACGAAGAATACATCTTCTCCGGCATGAGCGTTTGTGTGCAGGTCTTTGATATCAGCCCCAAGAATGAAACTTGGATCAAAGTTCGCAGATCTCAACAGGTGAATCACCATGGCTGTGGTGGTGGTCTTGCCATGTGAACCGGCAATTGCCAGGGTTTTCGAGCCTGAAGTCAATTGCGGCAGAAACTCAGCGCGCTTGAGCACCGGGATGCCGGCATCCAAGGCTGCCTGGACTTCCGGATCGTCATTTTTTACAGCAGAAGATCGAACAATCACATCAGCTTGCAAAGCCAAATCAGGATGATGACCGAGCCTGGTGTCAGCCCCCAGTCTGGTAACTGCATCGAAATAGGAGGAGGATGACAGATCAGTCCCACTGACCTGGACGCCTCGTTCGAGAAGCAGCCTGGCAATGGCTGAAATTCCTGTTCCACCAATTCCGATAAAGTGCACTTTATTCATCAGAGGATCACCGCCAACACTATTCCGACCGCTGCTGCCAAGGCAATGTAAAGCCAATTGCCGCTCAGCACGTTCGGGAAAGCATCGTTCAGCAGATTGATTGCTGCTTGTCCGATGCCAGTATTTGGATCTGGAGCCGATATCCAATTGAAGGGATAACCAGCTTTTGCCAGGTAAAACCAGGCAGTAGAGAAGAAAATGTAGCCGTTTAGTGCGCCAGTGAGGGCACCCAGCATCAAATCCAGCAAGGAATCACGTTCGAAACGTCCAGACTCGGTGAAGCGCCTGAAACTGGGGGTCTGATAACCGAAGAAAGCGCAACCAAACAAGATTATCAGGTCCATGATCAGCATTTTTGTGCCTTCGAGTGACCCAAAAATCTTGGGCACAACAACTTCGATGATGAAAAGGCTCAAAATGCCAGCAACAGTAACAACAATTTCCTTGCGGAAACCGCGGATCATGCCAATTGTGGCAAAAAGAATGAGGAAGATGTAGAAAAGAACGCTTAAACTGACCATATGATCCTCCTATGCCTCCGTCATTTCATAAAGCAATTCCGTGATGCGCTCAGCAGCCATTGGCTGAGCGAGAGCGCTCATCGCGCGGCTCATATGGGCGAGGTAAGCTGGATTTATTAGCAAATCGTTTATCAGCGACAGCAACTCGCTTTTCAGATTTTCATCTCGCAGCAAAACTGCTGCTCCCCGTTCCACCAGGTAATCGGCATTCACTTTTTGATAGCGCCAGGCATATGGGTAAGGTACCAGGATGGCGGGAAGACCGAAGTAAGGGTACTCTCCTAAAGTAGAAGCCCCTGCCCGGGAAACTGCCAGATCGGCAGCTGCCATGGCGGCACCGATTTCGTGGAGATAAGGGAAAGGATGATAGCGATCGCCTGCATTGGCTGTGTCAGCCTGAATGGTCTCCCAATCCAGATGTCCGGTGAGGTGTATAACCTGGTACTTTTCAAGCAGTTCATCCAATATGCCAAGCACTGCCTGGTTGATCGAGCGGGCACCGCTGCTTCCGCCCATAAAAAGGATGGTGGGCAGGTTGGGCTCGAGTTTGAAATATTCCTGGGCATCAGATTTTGCCCATTTTTTGATATCGTCTCGTAAAGGATAACCAGTAATTGTCATTTTTGTCTTTTCACTAAACCACTTTTTTGATTCGGGAGTCGTCAGCGCGATGTGATCAGAAAACCTTGCCAGGGTTTTCAGAGCCAAGCCGGGCTCAATGTCTGGCACGTAGAGCAGGGATTTGAACTTTCGACCTGCCAGGGCCATGGGAATTGCCACGTAACCACCTGTAAAAAACATCACATCAGGTTGAAACTCCTTTAAAATCTTTCGGGATTGTTGATATCCGCGTATCAGTTTTGCCAGGTTGCTGGGTAGCTTCGAAATGGAAACGCCATGCACGCCTGCAGCCTGGATAGTCTTGAACTCCAGACCTGTCCGTGCCACAAGCTCAGCTTCCATACCGCCTTCGCTTCCGACCCAAAGGACCTGATGCTGGTTTTTATCCAGCTTTTCCGTAACGGTTAGCGCCGGATACACTCCGCCGCCAGTCCCGCCTGCGCAAATCAACAGTCGCACTGGTTTGACTCCTTTCTTGAATTTTCAGTCCCGCACCCTGGCGGGCAATGTTCAAAATAATGCCGACCGCAGCAAGGTTGGTAACCATGCTGGAGCCGCCTGAGCTTATGAATGGCAAAGTGTTACCGGCAAAGGGAAAGAGACCCACAATAACGGCGATATTCAGCAGCGCTTCAATCACGATCCAACCGGTCAGACCGAATGCCATCAGCGAGCCAAGACGATCGGGAGCTTTTTGAGCAATTTTGTATCCTCGCCAAATCAGCAGGATGTAAAGCCCGATCAGGATGAAGGAACCAAAGAGACCGGTCTCTTCAGCCAGGACCGCGAAAATACTGTCAGTATGCGGCAAGGGCAAACCGGTGAATTTCGTGTTCGCGTTCCCTAAACCAACTCCAAAGATGCCGCCTTTGATCACTGATTCAAAAGTTCTGCGGATGTGGTACGAACTGAGGGTGGGGTCTTCAAGACCCTGAAGGTATTCGGCAACCCGAACTCGACCGGTTGTATAGAATTGGATCGCAAGAAGACCAGTAACCCCGCCGATTCCGATCAGAAGTAGAATTTGTTTCCAGCTTCCCCCACCCAGGAAGAACATCATGATCCCAAGGGCAAGAATGGTAATGGCGGCACTGATGTCCGGTTGGAAGAAAATCAAGGCTGCTACACCTGCAAGAATGATCAACAGTGAAATCAGACCACTTTTGACGTCAGCCAATTGATCGTAATTGCGTCGTGAAAGCCAAACTGACAGGTAAAGGATGACTGCAACTTTTGCAAGTTCACCGGGCTGGACAGAACCGTTAACGAGCGCACGAGATGAATTGAATTGAACCTCGTTCCTGACCAAAACTATGAATAAGAGGATCACAACCACCGCGGCAAACGGAATGACCAGTTTCTCAAAATTGTGATAGTCAAAAAATGCTAAAAATATCATCGCAGCCAGACCAAGCGCAATCCACATGACCTGCCGCTGGAAAAGATAACCCGGGTCTTCTTGCATACGCAAGGAGGCATCCAGGTCAGTTGAATAGACCATCATCAAACCAATCACAATCAAGCACACCAGCGCGAGCACAAAAGGAATGTCGATTGAAAAACCTTTAACGGTATGTTTTTTCTTTTTGGGGGTAGTTTGATTGATCATAGTTGATTCACCCAATCTCTAAAGAATTGCCCGCGTTCCTCGAAATCTTTGAAAGCGTCGTAGCTGGTTCCACCGGGGGAGAGCAGTACTACTTCTCCGGGTTGCGCCTGAATTTGGGCTGTTTTTAGGGCTTCAGCGAGGTCCTTAGTGATGACAACAGACTTGAGATATTGTCCAGGCTTACGAGGACCGATCGCATCGTTGATGATGGGGGCTGCTTCGCCGAAAATGATGACTCGTTCAATCTTTTTTCTGACAATTGCTGCCAGTTTGTCCCAGGGCAGGTTCTTGTCTCTGCCACCTAAAAGGAGCACGATTGGCTCGGAGATGGAATCAATGGCGGCAATGGTGCGTTCAGGTGCAGTAGCGATTGAATCGTTGATCCATGTGACACCATTCAATTCGCGAACTGTCTCGAAGCGGTGGGGGATGCCAGTGAACTCTTCGACTGCAGATTGGATAGCAGGCAGAGCCAAAGTTGTTGCTGCGGCAATGGCAGAAGCTGCCAGAACGTTGTAGAGGTTGTGACGACCTCGCAGCTGGACCCATTCGACGGGGAACATTTTCAGTTTTTCTCTGCCTATTTGCAGCCAAACTGTATCCTGGTCAATATAAGTGCCATTGGAACGAGCGTCAGGTTTGTTGAAACCAAAGCTGATCAGATCTCCTTTGATGTCTCTGAGCAGGCTCCATGAAACTTCATCGTCTCTGTTCAAGACAGCAATGTCATCGGCGTGTTGGTGCCAGAGAATACGTGATTTCGCATCAATGTATGCATCCATGCTACCGTGTCGGTCGAGATGGTAG
>CAZYIJ010000041.1:0-15492 GCA_964647425.1 uncultured Anaerolineaceae bacterium | reverse complement strand
AGCGGGGGATGATAAAATAGATTTCTGATGGCTCACCGAAACCAAATCATTCTCAGTCAGCTCACACCGCCGGCGCAAAAAAGTTCCATTCTTGACCGTCCGAGGGTGCTCAACCTGCTGAAGCAGAGCCTCGACTACCCTCTCACCACCCTGGTTACTGAAACAGGCTACGGCAAAACGACTTCAGCCCTCAGCCTGATCAAGTCCAGCGAGCTTCCATTCTTCTGGTATACCATTTCGCGCAACGAACGCGATCCACGTTTGTTTCTGACATATCTCTGTTCCGCCTTCAATCAGCAAGGCTACAAGATCGGTCTCCCGGCTCTGCGGGTGCTGGAAGACAGCGATGTCGATCTGCAGGAATGTCTCATCACGCTAATAAACGCAATCTCCTCCTTATTAAAAGAGGATGCCCTGTTTGTGATGGACGACTTCCAGTGTTTGAACGATTCGGATGAGATCCTGGGGATGATGAACTGGTTCATAGAGCTTCTGCCAGCCAACCTGCATGTAATGATCCTGAGCCGCACACAGCCAGAACTCCCCTCCGTCAACAAATGGCGCGTCAGGGGTACCCTGCTGGAAATCGATAAAGATTCGCTTAGCTTTTCTGCTGATGAGACTAACCAGCTTTACCGCTCAACTTACCAGCTGGATCTGCAGAAGGATACACTCACCAGGCTGCATCAACGCACCGAAGGCTGGGCAATTGGCCTGCAGGTGGTTTGGCAGTCGATCAAAGCCCTGCCCACCACGCACCTGGAGAGCCTGCTTGAAGAAGAGAGCGGCAGTTCATTGGGTAACTTGTTTGACTATCTCGCGGACGAAGTGCTGGACAGGCAAACGGAAGAGCAGCAAAATTTTCTGATCAAAACCTCTGTCCTGCAATTTCTGGATAGTGACACCTGCGATTTTTTGCTCGACCGCCAAAACAGTGCTGAAATGCTCAACGATTTGTATCGCTCAGGCTTATTCATTGAGCAACTGAAGCCGGATGTGTTCCGCTACCATTATATTTTTCGTGAGTTTCTTCTCAGCCGACTTTCCAGGAACGATGAGCTAAAGAAACGTCTGCATCGCAAACTGGCAAGCTATTTCAGCGCGCATCATTACTGGGAGCAAGCCATTTCGCACTTGATCTCCGCCAGTGATTTTGCCAGACTTCGTCAAATCTTGGATGAAGTCGGTGAGCGTTTACTGCAATCCGGACTTAAGCAAAGCGTTCGCTATTGGCTGGGGAAGCTGCCGGCAGATGAAATGGGACAGTACCCCTACGGAAATTATCTCCTGGGGGAGGTAGAACGCACAGAAGCAAATTTCGACATGGCGCTTGAGCACTATCGCACAGCCCAACGTTTATACCAGAATCTTGGAAACGATTGGGGTGTGAGCCTGGCAGTGCGCGGACAAGCCCAGGTCTACCTGGACACGCTGCGCCCGGTGAATGCTGAGCAGTTGCTCGATCGGGCACTCAAGCTTCTCAACCCGGTGGAGTATCCATTGGAAGTCTCCGGATTGCTGACTCAGATCGCCGAGAACCAGGTAAACCAGGGGGCGACGCTTGAAGCGGAAAAGAGTCTGCAAAAGGCGCGGCAGCTTTCTCCAATGTACGCGGAAGCGCAGGCATACATTGAAGCCCGCCTGTTTTTGCGCACCGGGCGGTTGGATAAAGGGCTGCAATTGCTGAAAAAACTTGAGCTTGGCCCTGCCGATCAGCGCATGGCAAGACCACAACGGTTTCACCGCGAGGCAACGCTCTTGTTGTCACTATATCAATCCCTGCGTGGCGATCACGTCAGCGCGCGGCAGTATGCCAAAAAAGGTCTGCAGGTCTCAAGACAATTGCAGGCAAAATATGTGGAAGCAGTTGCAAAAATTCGCTTGGGTCATTCCCTACAGCTGGACCTGACTCAGGGCTTGGATGCCCAGGGCGTGCTGGAAATTCAGCAGTTGTATGAATTTGCCATAGAGAATGTTGACATCGTGCGCATTCACGTGGAGCCGCTGTGGGGTCTCTGCCGCTTGATCGGATATGCCGGCAACCTGGGAGACGCGAAGCGAATCGCCGATCAGGCTTTGTTGATCGCTGGCAATGCCGGCGATGAATGGATTGGATTGCTGGTAAGGATCTCGCTTGGTGCTGGTTTGGCGTTGGGTGGAGAGTACGAAGCCGCCAGCAATGTCCTTTCGGTAGCCGATTCGCTGGCAAAAAAACTGAACGACAATCTGGCTAGTGCTGCGTCTTTACTTTGGGAAGCGTATACCGCCGATAAACAGGGCTACAAGGGTTCCGCCTTATTATTTCTTGAGCAAGGTCTGGAACTTGTGCAGAAACATCAATACCAATTCCTGCTGACGTGTGGTTCTTTACTAGGACCAGACGATCCCTTCACTTTTTTCCCGTTAGTATTGCGCGCGCGGGAGATGGGGCTGCAGCCGGAGTTGATAAGCCAAATCTTAAGCGATCATGCTCTTAGCGTGGGCAATTATCATCCTGGTTACACGTTGAGTTTGAATCTTTTAGGCGGGTTTGAAGCGAGAAAGGGGAAACACCTGATCCCCGCTGAGCACTGGAAACGCGATAAAGCACGCCAACTTCTTCAGGCTCTGGCTGTGAACAACGGAAAGGGCATGAACAAGGAGCAGTTGGCAGTGCTTTTCTGGCCGGATGCCGATGAGACCACCGCTTCCAACAACTTCAAGGTAACCCTCAGTGCACTGAATCAGGCGCTGGAGCCAGACCGTCCCCCCAGAGAAGCCGCGCAGTTTGTGATCCGCAATGGCGATCAATACCAATTGAACCAGCAGATGAAAATCAACCTGGATACTGAGCAGTTCGAAAAGTTGGGCTTGAGTCCCCAAATGGAAGATAAAGAGCGAGCACTGGCGCTTTATAAGGGCAAAATGCTCGAAGGCGAACAGTTGCAGGAAGCCTTTATGCCGGAAGTGCAGTATTACCACCGTCTCTACCTGGACTGCCTGAGCAAGGTGATCGAGAGAGCTATCGAGGATAAAGATTTTGATAAGGGGCTTGAATTGAGCAATCGCCTGGTCAGGCAGGAGCCGCTGCTGGAGGTGGGATATCAGTACCAGATGCGCATCTATCATGCCCTGGGTAATCTCAGCATGGTACGCAAAGTCTACAACCAGGCGCTGGATGTGGGTCGCAAAATGTACGGCGCAGAGTCAGACGATTTGCGCGACCTTTTCCAGCAATTGACTGCATAACTGAAATAGCCTGATCGAATTCACCATTTAAACTGAAAATTTCAAAAAATTATCAATCAGGTCTGTTTTGTAACCAATTTGTAACCCCCAACCTATAAACTAAGTGTACTTGGTAGTTCCGTCATTATTTTCTATTAAAAATCGAATAAAGGAGATTGGAATGCGTTTGCAAGATAAAGTTTGTATCATCACTGGTGGTGCCGCTGGAATAGGCAAGGCAACGGCAGAAAAATTTGCCGCTGAAGGCGCGAAAGTAGTAATCTGCGATGTCAATGAGGAAGCTGGCAATGCTTTGGCTGAACAGCTGGGCAATGACGCCAGTTTTTGGAAAGTCAACGTGGTCAATCGCCAGGAAGTCCAGGCGTGGATAGATGAAGTTGCCGCGAAGTATGGCAGAATCGATGTTCTGATCAACAATGCTGGCATTACGCGCGACAGCCAGTTTGTGAAGTTTAAGGAAGGCGAAGTGGTCTCTCAGATGAGTGAAGAGGCCTTCGACGCTGTTATTGCGGTCAACCTGAAGGGTGTCTTCAACTGCACGCAAGCCGTGGTGCCCTACATGATCAAGCAGGGCGGCGGCGCAATTGTGAGTGCCTCCAGCGTGGTGGGTTTGTACGGCAATTTTGGTCAGACCAACTATGCGGCTACCAAATTCGCGGTGATTGGCATGACCAAAACCTGGGCTAGAGAACTGGGCAAATACCAGATCCGCGTCAATGCAGTCGCTCCCGGCTTTATCCTGACCGAAATGGTCCAGAAAATGCCTGAGAATGTGCTTGCCGGAATGGCATCCAACACCCCCTTGAAACGTCTTGGAAAACCCGAAGAGATCGCCAATGTCTATGCCTGGTTGGCAAGTGATGAGTCATCTTACATTCACGGCGCGGTCATCAGTGTGGACGGCGGCATCGTTTTAGGTACGTAGTTGAACCTTCTCATACATGGAAGAGCAATTACACACTAAAAGGAGATAAAACATGACTCGTTACGCGACCATTTTAGGAACCGGGATGTACATTCCCGAAAACGAAATCAGCAATGAAACTTTTGCGCAATGGATGGGTGAAGTCAGCCCAAAATTGGCAGAGGTTGTATTCAAATTTGAGAATAGCAGCGGTATCAAGACCCGCTTTTATGCCCCGGATGACTGGGCAACTTCAGACCTGGCAACCGAAGCAGGAAAAGCAGCCATTGCTGACGCCGGCTTGACCCCCGAGGATATCGACCTGGTGATCGTGGGCACTGACTGTCCGGATTACATCACTCCCGCCACCTCAGTCGTGACTCAATACAAGCTTGGCTGTGTCAATGCCGGCACCTGGGACGTTGGCTGCGCTTGCGCATCCTTTCCAACTGCTCTGGCGCAGGCAGGGGGCTTGATCGCCACAAACCCGCATCTGAAATATATTCTCGTGATCGGCTCTTATATGATGCACAAGCTCGCCGACTATAAGCACGATGTCGCAGCCTTTTTCTATGGTGATGGTGCTGGCGCGGCGGTTGTTGGCGCATCCGACAAACCTGGTTATATTTCCTGCTCGATCAAAGCCGATGGCTCTTACCATAAACATTGGGGCATTTACTCCGGCGGAACGTATGAACCTGCCACGGTCGAGAGCGTTGAAGCTGGTCGCACCAAGGTCAAATTGGTTACGCCCTTCCCCCCGACCGTTAACCACGAAGGCTGGCCTGCCCGGGTGCGCGAATGCGCAGCCAATGGTGGTTTTGAGGTGAGTGAGATCGATCACATCATTTTCACACAGGTGAACGTGAACAGCATCAAGCTTGTCATGGAAAATCTTGGCTTGCCGGTTGAGAAGGCACATTACGTGATGGACAAATGGGGTTACATGGGCTCTGCTTGTCTGCCAATCGCTTTCCACGACGCCATAAAACTGGGCAAAATCACTTCCGGTATGCGCGTCGTATTCTGTGGTTCTGGTGTCGGGTACAACCAGGCAGCAACCTGTTTTATTATGCCGTAATGGAGGCTAAGTCGTGAGCTGGCAAGAAGAATATAAGCAAAAAACAATATCAATTCCTGAAGCAATTAACAAAGTCAGCTCAGGTATGACCCTCCAGATTGGCATTGCCGCTTCTGAACCTGTTGGTTTGTTGGAGGAGTTGGCAAGGCAGGCTGACCGACTATGGGATATCACTACCTGGACTTGTTTGCCAATGCGCCCATACGACATCTTCATGAAACCAGAGATGGAAGGGCGTTTCTTCAACGATAACTGGTTCTACGGTGCCCCTGATCGGGCTGTGCACGCGGAGGGCAGGGTTTCGTATACACCCAACAACCTCCATCAAGCCGGCATTGATAAGTTGGTGGGGAATGGCGGTCGGCTCGATATGATGCTCGGCACTTGTACTCCCCCAAACGCTGATGGGTTGATTTCCCTCTCGATGGGTGCGGTGGTGGAACGTGAGATGATCGACGCGGCAGACCTGGTGATCATGGAAGTGAACGAAAACCTTCCCTGGACGGACGGCGACGTAGTCATCCCGATTTCACTGGTGGATCACTTTGTAAAATTCAACAGTCCCCTTGTTCAAGTACCTTCAGCTGAACCGAACGAAACTGATGAACTAATCGGACGCCACGTGGCTGAATTCATTGAAGACGGTTGCACAATCCAACTCGGTATTGGCGGTACGCCGACAGCACTGGCTGAGTTTATCAGCGATCGCCGCAATCTTGGCATCCATTCGGAACTGCTGGTTGATGGTATTTACAAACTCTGGAAATCCGGGGCAGCTGACAACAGTCGCAAAACCCTTCATCAGGGCAAATTTGTGGCTACCTTTGCCATCGGCACGCAGCCCCTTTACGATTTTATGAATGACAGCCCTGATGTACTGCTCTTGCGGGGAAGTTACGTGAATAATCCATACGTGATCGCCCAAAACTACAAAATGATCAGCATCAACACTGCTATCCAGGTGGATGTGCTTGGTCAGGTTTGTTCTCAAAGTCTTGGCACGCGCCAATTCAGCGGCACTGGTGGTCAGCTCGACACGCACCGTGGGGCGCAAATGTCAAAAGGCGGCAAAGGCATCATCGCGCTGCGCTCAACCGCTAAAAACGGCACTATTTCTACGATTGTTCCGACCCTGGCGCCAGGCGCGGGGGTGACCGTGCCCAGCCAGGATGTAGACACGATCGTGACTGAGTATGGCAGTGCCCAACTGCGCGGGCTGACCGTTAAAAAGCGCATGGAAGCCCTGATCAACATCGCGCATCCTGATTTCAGGGAATCAATCCGGGAAGAATGCCACCGATTGGGCATCGTTCCTGATAAACAGTTCTTTTAACAGGGAGAATAGATGGACAAAACATTACTTGGCAAGTGGATTCAGACGGAAGATCAGTCTTACCCCGGTTTGTACTTTTTGTTTCTTGAAGATGGCAATTTTGAAGCGCGTTACGACGCGCTTGGCATTATTTCAAGCGGCACCTGGCAGGCAGACGAAGGTCTGATTGACATGGACCAACAGAAACATACCTTTGGTTTGGTCGGAAAGTATGAAGGCTGCTACGAAATTGAGGACAATCTGCTCAAAATGAGCCTGGTTGCGGCCGGCGAGCATGCCAGACCAACAGACCTCCAGGGAGCTGTAACTTATATAAAGGAAGAAGCGTAATTTATGACGAAAAAATTATCACGTGGTGTGGCTGTCGTTGGGGTTGGGATGAGCAAGTTTGGAGCTTTCCCGGACAAAACTTCGCGGGATCTGTTCGTGGAGGCTTTTCAGGAGCTTCGGAAGAGTGTTCAGAAGGGTTTTGACCCCAAAGACATCGAAGCTTTTTACATGGGCAACTTTAGCTCCGATCATTTTGAAAATCAAGCCCACCTGGCACCGATCGTGGCAAGCTGGGTAGGAATTTCACCGGTCGCAAGCACCCGCATCGAGGATGCCTGCGCCAGCAGTGGTGTCGCCTTAAGAGAGGGCGTGCTGGCGATCGCTTCGGGGGCTGTTGATATGGTACTGGTGGGTGGTCTGGAGAAAATGACCGATCTGCCAGGGGCAAAAGTTACAGACACATTAGCACTGGCAGCAGACTCAATGTTCGAAATTCCGGCTGGTTTTACCTTCCCGGGCTTTTATGCCGCAATGGCAACCGCTTATATCGATAAGTACAACGCGGATCCCGACGCACTTTTACGGGTAGGTATCAAAAACCACGAAAATGGCGCTTTAAATGACAAAGCTCAGTTCAATCAGACCATCAAAGATGTAATGATCGGCAAGCAGCGCAAAGCCGAGCAGAAAGGTCTCCCAATCCCACAGTGGCAAGACGAAATGGCTTTCCTCAAGGATCCGAAAGCGAACCTGATGATTGCCTGGCCGCTAAGACTGTTTGACTGCTCTCCAGTTTCAGATGGAGCAGCAGCTGTACTTTTGGTGAGCGAGGAATTGGCTGCGAATTTCACTGACGAGCCAATTTTTATCGTGGGCTCGGGTCAGGCGAGCGATGGCGCTTTGGCTGAGAGGGCTTCTCTGAGCGAAATCCCTGCCGCGGCAAAGGCTGCTCAACGCGCTTATGAGATGGCAGGTGTCACGCCTGAAGAAATCGACTTCGCCGAAGTTCACGACTGCTTTACGATTGCTGAAATCATGGCAACTGAAGATCTGGGCTTCTTCCCCCGCGGAGAAGGCTGGAAGGCTGCCATGCAGGGACAGACCGCGCGCGATGGAAACCTCCCAATCAATACCAGCGGCGGCTTGAAATCCAAGGGACATCCGGTTGGCGCTTCAGGAGTAGGGCAAGTGGTGGAGATTTGGAAACAATTGCATGGTTTGGCGGGTGAACGCCAGCTGCGCGGCAACCTCCGTTACGCCCTGACCCACAACGTGGGCGGCACCGGGCAAACCTGCGTGGTACACATTTTCGAAAAGAGGAATTAAGATGACAGACCAGGTTTTGTACACCAAAGCTTTCGATCAGGCCCTTGCGGAAGACCTTCTGATTGGCTCACGCTGCCTTGACTGCGGTAATATCTCCATTCCTCAACGCCAAATTTGCTCTGACTGCCATTCCGACCAGGTGGAACGCATCCAGACCAGCGGGACAGGAACGCTGGCGGCATTTACAGTGATCTATGTTCCTCCCACAAGTATGGCAGAGGCTGGTTACAATATGAAAAACCCCTATTGTGTCGGGATCGTAACGCTGGACGAAGGTGCACGCATCAGCGCACAGATCGTAGGCGTAGACCTTAGCGATCCGTCCACCATAAAAATTGGGCTGCCGCTCAAACAGACCTTCGTCGTCCGCGGCGAGGGTGAGTCTGCCAAAAAATTCCTTGCGTTTGAACCCGCATAGGAGAATTTAGAATGCCCAGGATAGCTGTCAACGATATCAACCTCTACTATGAATTTCACGGACCTGAAAACGGGGATGTGATCGTGCTTTCCAACGGAATCATGATGAGCACCGCCAGCTGGTATTTCCAGACCCAGGCGCTCGAAAAGCACTTTAGGGTTTTATTGTATGATTGTAGAGGGATGTGGAAGTCAGACCATCCTGAAGGTCCCTACTCTATGGAATTACACGCCGATGATCTGGCAGGCTTGCTGGATGCGCTCGGAATTGAAAAAGCCCACATCGCCGGTATTTCCTATGGTTCAGAAGTCAGCCTGGTTTTTGCCTTGCGCCATCCAGAGAAGACTAAGAGCCTGATGGTAATCGATGGCGTTTCTGAAGTACCGCTCATGCTGAAACTGCAATCCTATCCATGGAAGCTTGCAGGAGAGCGTAATGATGCCGATTTGCTCTTTCATACGTCGGTTTTTCTGAATTTTGGAGAGGAGTATCTGGAGAAAAATGAGGCTTTACTGCCTGCGGCGCACGATAATTTTGCCAAGCTGAACCTGACATCATTTGTAAAACTGATGGAGGCCTTCACTTCCTACGACATCACCGATCAATTAGACCAGATCGCATGTCCGACTCTGATTGTGGTCGGAGAAGAAGACCAGATCAAAGGACGCAAAATGGCAGAAATGATGGTTTCGCGTATCCCTCAGGCTGAATATGTGGTTGTCCCCGGTGCAGGGCATGCGCTCTGCCTGGATAAACCCGAACCACTGAACACGCTGCTTTTGGGCTTTGTGTTGAAACACAGTGGGACGGAGTAACTCAATTGAGAAAGTCTGCGGCGAAAATCGTCGCTGGCAATCATTAAACGACTAATTACAAGGAGAAAAAATGAAAAAGTCGATATTTTTTGTAGTAGCCATGCTGCTCGTTGCGAGCATGGTCCTGGGTGCTTGCGTAAAGCCCGTTGAGCAAACACCTGAACCAACTGAAGAGGTTGTAGTAACTGAACCTCCTGTGGAAGAAACCGAAGAAGTGGTTGTCACCGAAGAAGCAACCGAAGAACCTGCACCAGAACTTGGTCCAGTGCTGAAAATCGGTCAAATCGGTATGATGTCCGGTCTGATGGCTCTCTACGGTCAGCAGCAGGAACGCGGTTTCAAATTGGGTCTGGAATACATGGCCGAAGGGTTTGACGAAGAGGGTCGCCCGATCATCGCTGGTCGCCCCGTTGAAGTCATCGTCAAAGATGACGAAGGTTCCCCTGAAAAAGCTGTTTCGCTTGCTCAGGAACTGATCGAAAAAGACGGTGTCGAGCTCTTACAGGGTCCCGTTTCTTCCGCTTCAGCAGTCGCTTTGACCAACGTTGCTCTGGAAAACAAAATCATTCTGATGATTGACCCAGCCGCATCGTCCTTCCCCACTGGTCCTAATTTCAACCCCTATGTTTTCCGTACTTCCCGAACCAGTTTTGATGACACCCTCGTGATCGCCAAATACCTTGTTGAGAATGTTGGACCCGACTTCGCCCACATTTACGTGGACAACGCCTTCGGACAGGGCTCCAATGTCGCTCTGGAATATGCCGTTGCCAAATACGGTGGTCAACTGATCTCCCCTGTGGCTGTTCCTTTTGAGACAACTGATTTCACCGCTTATATCCAACAGGCGATGGATAGCGGCGCACAAAACCTGTTCCTGACCTGGTCTGGAACCGGCTACGTGACCTTGTTCCAGCAACTCACCGATCTGGGAACCTTGGACAGCATGACCGTTGGTACCGGCTTCGGCGACAATGCCTCATTTGCGGCAGTTTTCGGAAGCGCACTTGGGTCAACTGGTCTGAATGTCTATCATTGGACTGTACCTGAGAATCCAGTAAACGACTGGTTGGTAGAACGCCATGTGGAAGTCTACAACGAATACCCCGATCTCTTTACTGCTGGTGGTTTCGCTTCCGCAATTGCCTTGGCTGAAGCCCTCAAGGTAACTGGTGGAGATGCCAGCGGTGACGCTATGATTGCTGCTCTGGAAGGACTGATGTTTGATGGTCCTAAAGGTACCTATTACATTCGTCCCGAAGATCATGTTTGTGAACAACCGATGAACATCCTGAAACTGGTCAACCTTGATCCAGACCTGGATAAAGACGGTGTCAATGAGTATCGTTTCTTTGAAACCATCTATGTCTCCGAATATAACGAACTGGATGTCCCCTGCACCCTCGCAGGTGATTATGCAGACCGCTGTGGTGATCTGACCATCATTCCAGCGCCGTAAGTTTGATCTAAAAACAGGCAGGGAGAGTACTCTCCCTGCCTGGATATAATGTGTTGAAGTCAAAATTGTTGACGCCTTTATTCACAAGAAACTATGGCTTGTGAGAGTGAATGCGACAACGCTTTGAGTAAATTGAAAAGATATCGAATCACTTTCAAAGGAATTAAAAAGTGAATTCCTGAGAGAATACGGCCGACGTTTCTTTTCTCGATGCACTCGATATTTTTTTAACAGACTTAAAGATGAAGCATATACACATACAAATTTTTATTTATTTGTTATTAAAAGAAGGGAAAGTATGACCAACGAAACCATACTTGAAGCGCAAAATCTGCGCAAATCTTTCGGCGGACTGGTCGCGGTGGATGATGTCAGCATCCAGATTGCCAAAGGCAGTATGCATGCCATCATTGGCCCGAATGGCGCTGGGAAGACAACCTTGTTTAATCTGCTGAGCGGCATGATGTCACCGGATAGTGGAAAAATTTTCTACAAAGGCGAAAACATCACCAACATCGCTCCCCAACGCCGTGCTCACATGGGTATAGGTCGCTCATTCCAAATCACGAACATTTTCCCCAACCTGACTGTGCTTGAAAACATCCGTTTAGGCGCACAAGCAATGGGAAAAGATAATTTTCGGTTTTTTACCTCGGCTGAAAATTATCCTGCCTATGTTGAAAAAGCCATGGAAGTTATTACATTGGTGGGGCTTCAAGGCAGAGAAGGAGTTTTCGCCCGTAACCTGGCTCATGGCGAAAAACGCAAACTCGAATTGGGCATCATGCTTTCTACTGAGCCTGAGTTACTGCTTTTTGATGAACCGACCGCCGGCATGTCTTCTGAGCAAGTGCCCGAGTTGATTGAAATTATCAACAAAGTGGTTCATCTCAAAGCAAGCACGGCCATCCTGGTAGAACACCGCATGGATATGGTTATGTCGGTATCCAATCGCATAACCGTCATGGCACAGGGTCGCTTGCTGGCAGAAGGAACTCCCCAGGAGATTGCCCACAACGCACAGGTGCAGGCAGCTTACCTGGGAGATCTCTATGGAGAATTAGCATGAGCGAAATAACAGAAAACAATGGCTATCTATTAAGCGTAGAAAAGATCCATACCTATATCGGTCAGTTTCACATCCTCGAAGGGGTGTCAGTAGACGTCGCCGAAGGCTCGATTACAGTTTTGTTGGGTCGGAATGGCGCTGGAAAAACCACCACATTGAAGACGATTATGGGCCTGACCCCTCCACGAGACGGCAGAGTGGTCTTTGATGGTCAAGAAATCCAGGGTAAAAGAGCCTTCAATGTTGCAAATCTCGGTATCGGTTATGTGCCTGAAAACAGAGCTATTTTTCGTGCTTTGACCGTGATGGAGAACCTGAAATTGGCAGAACGCAAAAGAGGTGATCTTGATCGTCATGCTGATTTAATTTTTGACCTCTTCCCGGACCTGTCAAGGCTGTCGAAGCTGAAAGGAAATCAACTTTCCGGTGGGCAGCAACAAATGCTGGCTGTAGCTCGCGCGTTAGTCCCTGACAACAAACTACTTCTGATCGACGAACCAAGCGAGGGTCTCGCCCCAATTTTGATCCAGCAAATGATGGAAGCCATTCGAAAATTAAAAGAAACCACTACAATCTTGTTGGTTGAGCAAAATTTCATCATGGCTAGCCAATTGGCTGAACGATACGTGATTATCGATGATGGAAAAAGCGTTCACAGAGGTCTGATGTCCGATCTGGTCCAGGATCAGGATCTTATCCACCAGTATCTCGGCGCCAGCATCCAGGCACCAACCAGCACAAGTGAGGCAAAATGAGCCACAAGAATAAAAAGATACTTTACATCGTGCTCGGAGTTTTACTCGTTGCAGCAGTGATATATGGGCTGTACAGCTACGCTGGACAGGAAGCCTTTATCCGCACTACCCTCTCGGGGCTGACACTTGGTTCACTCTTCTTCCTGGTTGCGGCAGGTCTGACCCTTATCTTCGGTCTGATGGACGTGCTCAATTTTGCCCATGGCTCAATGTTTATGTTGGGAGCCTACGCAGGCTGGCAGTTTTATACCAACCCAACCTTTATTTTTGGCATCCTCCCCCTGTTGTTAGCCTTTGCTGCTGGAGTAATGTTGGTTCCTTTGGTCAAACCACTGCTTGTGCGTCTTGATCTGAGTGATTCCTGGCAAAAACGTTTGCCTAAACTGATGTATTTTGCTGCTTTGATCGTTGCCGTATTGGCTTTACTTAACTTTGACATCCTCGGGTTGGCAGAAACCGCCATGGTCGCGGCTACCACAACCTCTTCCAACCCACTTGCGGAACTAAGCCCGCAAGAACCTCTCCTACGTTTCGTTTGGAGACCGTTGTTGCTTATGCTTAGTGGGGCGCTTGTGGCGGTTGGAGTAAGCAAACCTGGTGATCGCACAGAAATTAGCGCCTACGACCCAATCAGAAAACGTTTGATCCTGCCAGTTGTGCTCTTTGTTCTAACCATTATCTTTACTCTTGTTCGTGAAAGTGCTTCAGAAGCCGTTTTGCTGATGGATGGGAATTTACGTTTCGGACTGTCTATCCTCGCTGCAACCCTTTTTGGTCTTTTGTTAGGATCTTTGATTGAAATCACCATGATCCGACCTTTGTATGTGCGCTCCTTCTTCATCGTGCTGATGACCCTGGGATTAAGTTTTGTTTTGCGGGAATTAGTGCAGGTATTGTGGGATCCGCTGGCGTACCAAATGGTTCGTCCGCCGCTATTTGCGCAGCCAGGTCGGGCAACGACCATTGCTGAATGGTTGATGAACGGTTCTTCAACAATCAGTATTGCTGGGGTTACCTTCCCAACTTATCGCCTTTTTGTCATCTTACTCGGACTGGTTATGTTCGTCTTTGTCACCTTGCTGATGACCCGCACCCGTCTGGGAATGATTATCCGGGCAGGTGTCCAGGATCAACAAATGGTCGAAGCGTTGGGTATCAATGTAAAAAGGGTGTTTACGCTGGTGTTCGGATTAGGTGTGGCTTTGGCAGCTTTGGGCGGCATTGGTGCTGCCCCATTTTTGCCGGTACAGCCAATGATGGGTGACCAATACCAGATGCAGGGCTTTATCACCGTGGTCATCGGTGGCATGGGCAGTTATGTGGGCGCCTTTGTTGGTGCCATGATCCTTGGAATGGCACGTGCATTTGGCGATTACTTTGCGCTCAAACTGCAGCTTTCTCCGACTATCGCTGAAGCGTCTACCGTAATTATTATGATCGTCGTGTTGCTTCTGCGACCGCAAGGTCTGTTTGGGAAGAAGGACTAACAATGAAGAATACACTCTGGAAAAAAGATAAAGGATTTCTCATCTTTGTCGTTCTCGCATTCGCTTTTCCGTTTATTTTCTCCTTACTCGGGCAGACCAGCCTGACTGAAGGAACGAATAAATTCTGGCAGGGACAACTGATCAACTTCTTCATTATGGCAGTGTTCGCGATGAGTTACGATCTGCTGATCGGTTATGCAGGGATGCTTTCCTTTGGTCATGCCGCCTCGTTTGGTGGAGGAGCATACACCGTGGCACTCTTGCTCGAACATGTCGCCCCGGACCTCTTAAAAAGTTACAATATTTTTATTGGCAACTTCAATATCACCGAGATCGTCATCTTGATAATCTGTTTCCTTGCGGCAATCTTGGTTTCTATCTTGATCGGTTTGCTGTTTAGCGCTTCAGCAATGAGGGTCAAAGGCGCCTATTTTGCCATGTTGACTCTGGCACTCTCAACCGCCTTGAACTTGCTCACGCGTGCAACCGATTTTGTGGAGTGGACTGGTGCGGACGAAGGTATGCATGGTGTGCCGGTACCAGCGTGGATAAACCCAACCCAAAATCGCCTGACCTTCTACTTCATCGCCCTTGTATTCCTGGTGCTTGCCTATTTCCTGATGAAACGCATCGTCAACTCACCTACAGGCCGGGTCATCCAGGGTGCTCGTGAGAATGAGGACCGCGCCAGGATGATCGGCTACAACCCTGTCACTTATCGAACTTTGGCTTTTGTGATCGCCTCCGTTTTTGCCGGAGTTGCTGGCGGTTTGTATTCGTTGTGGACTACCAGCGCAACCCCATCGATGACGTCTGGGGTCACGACGGTCAATGTGTTGATTATGACAATTTTGGGCGGTATGGGCACATTGGTTGGTCCAATTTTAGGGGCTGGCATCATGCAAATATTCAGTCAGTTCTTCTACACCTGGTTTGGCGCTCGCTGGCCATTGGTCTTTGGAATCATTTTTGTCTTGATTGTGATGTTCCTGCCTTATGGGATCATCGGCACCTGGCGTCTGCAGAGTTTCAAACTTAAGCAAGGCTGGCAGCGTCTCTTGGGGATGTTAAAAATTAAGGAATAGACCTGAACTAACTACAAAAGCCCGGGCCAACCCGGGCTTTTGTCATTTAAGTAGCCCCTGCCGGCTTTTGGAATCCAGCCCTTCAATCTCTGCCTATCTTATAGACCGTCATAAACTCCGAACCGAACGCCTGAAGGGAAGCCACAGCTGGATATCTGGGCAAAAGACCGAGCAGATTGCCTTGAGAATACAGCCAGGCGGGGACCTGTTGACGCTTTTGGGCTTCCATCACCTGCAGCACAAGCCGGTTGACAACCAGGTA
>CAZYIJ010000040.1:0-15573 GCA_964647425.1 uncultured Anaerolineaceae bacterium | reverse complement strand
AAACAGCGGGGTTTTTTAATTTTGCCTCTCAAGCTCAATTTTCTCTGCCAGCAAAAAATCTTCTTTACTATTGATATTAAAAAAAGCCAGCCCCTCGGGGTCCAACTGCTGGCACAAGTCCTCATCCATTTCAACTACGCGGACTAAGGAGAACCAGGAGACCAAACGTCGTTTTTCAGATTGAATTGCCTGAAAGATCGCTTTTTTACAAGGCTCCCGGCGGTACACTGCATGTAGAGGTTCATAGAAATCGCCATTCACCCGCGGAATTGCCACATCAGCGTCCGTTTGGTCTAAAAGTCGTGCTCCCTCAGCTAAAATAGCAGCACTTACGAAGGGTAGATCGCAGGCGACAACTGCTACCAGTTCACTATTGGCTTTGTCCATGGCTGTATAGAGCCCACCGATAGCGCCTAACCCTGGTATGCTATCTTTTACCACGTTGACATCCAAAAAAGCTAGTTCTTCAGGTTCGTTGCTTACAATAATGACTTCTTGGGCGATACTTTTGGTCCTTTCGAGCACTCGTTGGATCAAAGGGACACCCAAGAATTGCATGATTGTCTTATTTTCGCCCATCCTGCTCGATTTGCCTCCAGCCTGGATCACTAAGCTTATTGAACTATGAGTGGTTTTGGAATCCATATCACCTCATGGGCAATTATAATGGTCATGGACAATTTTTGAACGACATCAGTTAAACCTGATCCATCGGCCAAATTCAAGTCATTTGCTCAGGTGCTAGTAACAATATTTGTCAAAAAAACTTCTCTTGCGGTATGATGGAGGGGTTCTTGCTCGAAATTAAAAGAAAACGATTTAAGGAAAATTACTGCAAGATAAAATTTTATGAAAACTCAAAAACCTTACCTTGAATTTGCAATTAAAACATACTTAAACTCAAAAGATACAATCATTAATGAAAACATACAAGTAATCAAAGAGCATATGCTTGAGTTGTTTATCAATGATGAAAAATGGATGACATTCATCTGTTCTCCGACAAATTTGGAAGAACTCGCCCTCGGTTTTCTCTGGAATGAAAACGTGATTTCTGATTTAAAACAAATTGAATCTGTGGAATTAAGCCCTGATTTAACAAAAATTGAGATTAAACTGGATCGACTGGTAACAAAACCAACTCATTTCCACCGGACAACTACCGGGATGGCATTGCCGCAAAGCGAGGTACTAGCTCGAAAAGTGGAGAGGTTTTCATATCCTGCCAAAGAGCTACCCTTGCTCTACAATCGATTTTCTGAAGCACAAAAGTTACATGACCTTGTCGGTGGCTTTCACAGCGCAGCATTAAGCGATGGTCAAAACATCAAAATTGTCATGGAAGATTTGGGTCGACACAACTGTTTGGACAAGTTGGCTGGTGCCTGGCTGAAGATGGAACCGAAAGTTAGTCCTGTGGTATTGACGATCAGTGGGCGAATAAGTTCTGAAATGGTCCTTAAAAGCGTGGCAATGGGAACTCAGATATTGATTTCTCGCACCTCCCCAACTGCCCTGGCTATTGAGATAGCAGAAAAAGCCGGCATCTGTCTTGTGGGGTATATGCGTTCAAAACAGTTCCATGTTTATTCTCATCCTGAATACCTGGTTTGAAGTTTAGTTTCAGGCTTTACTGGCATTGAGCCCTTATTACAGAGGGTATAATTTCGCTATGCATGAATTAGCAGTAACTGAAAGTCTTCTGGCAATTGTGATCCAATTTGCTGAGGATAACAAAGCCTCAAAAGTGACCGATATTACTCTTTCAATTGGGGCACTTTCATCCATCGTTGATGATTCTGTTCAGTTCTACTGGAACCACGTCAGCAAAGACACCATTGCAGAAGAAGCGGAGCTGCATTTCAATCGCATACCAGCAAAGTTGCGCTGTCTCGATTGCGAGACAGAATTCATTCTTGAAGATGAACTCGTGCCTTGTCCAAACTGCGACAACATCCATTTGAATACTATTGCTGGGGAAGAATTCCAGGTAGATTTCATTGAGATACTAAAAACGGAAGATAACGAACATGAAACAACGAGTTGAAATTGTTAAAAAGATTTTGGATTCCAACGAACAATTAGCCGAACAAAACCGGAAAAAACTGGATGAACACCAGGTTTTTGCTATCAATGTCATGGCTTCACCGGGTGCCGGGAAAACTACTTTTATCCTTCAAACCATCAAAAACCTGGCAGAGGGTATGCGTTTGGCAGTAATCGAAGGGGATACCGCGCCTGTCACGATTGACGCTGATAAAATCGCAGCCGCGGGCGTCGTCGCAGTCCAAATCAACACTGGCGGCGAATGCCACCTTGACGCGAATATGGTTGGTCTGGCTCTCGACCAACTAGATCTCGATGAAACTGACCTTCTCCTGATCGAAAACGTAGGCAATCTCATCTGTCCTGCCAGCTTTAAGCTCGGAAATCACGCCAACATTTTGATTTCCTCAACTCCTGAAGGCGATGACAAGCCCTATAAATATCCCAATATCTATCGAAATCTTGATGTTCTTATCATCAACAAAACCGATCTTTTACCCTATCTCGATTTTCGAATGGATTACTTCCGGGAAGGCGTCGAAATGCTTAATCCCGGCTTGAAGACATTTCCGGTCAGCTCAAAAACCGGTGAGGGTTTTCAGGACTGGATCAAATGGCTGATCGAAAATGTCAGCACCAACCAGGCATAAATGAAAGCGATCAATAAACGGGTGCTGATTCAAGGCATCGTGCAGGGAATTGGTTTCAGACCCACCGTTTATGGCTACGCGCATAAACACGGTTTGACCGGGTGGATTCTAAACTCTTCTCATGGTGTTGAAATTGAAGTACACGGCCAGCCCCACAACCTTGATGCGTTCCTGCAAGAATTGCAGGAGAAACCACCACAAATGGCTCAAATCGATGCCTTCGAAGTCTCAGACGCACCGACACAAATCTTTGAGAGCTTTGACATCATCCCAAGCCTGGACGACCCCTCCGATTTTCTGCCTGTCTCCCCGGATCTGGATGTCTGCCCTGATTGCCTGCGTGAATTGTTTAATCCCCCAGACCGTCGTTATCGCTACCCGTTTATCAATTGCACCAATTGCGGTCCGCGCTTCTCGATTGTAAAAACTATCCCCTATGACCGCCCCAACACCAGCATGTCTGACTTTCCGCTTTGCCCGGATTGCGCGACCGAATATCAGGAACCTTCTAACCGACGTTTCCACGCCCAGCCAATTGCCTGCCCCGCTTGCGGTCCTCATGTCTGGCTACAAATAGCTGAGGAACCCATCATATTCGGTGAAAATACTATTCAAGAGACCCGACAATTGCTCTCAGCCGGAAAGATCCTGGCTCTTAAAGGATTAGGCGGATTTCAGCTTGCTTGCGACGCCCTGAATGACAATGTAGTTTCACAACTCAGGCAGCGAAAGCACAGAAGTGGAAAACCCTTTGCTCTGATGAGTTACGATCTTGCCACTATAAGGCAATTTGCGGCAGTCTCAGAGGAAGAAGAAAGACTACTGCGTTCCACTCAAGCACCCATCGTTTTGCTTAACCTGACGGAGCAAGGAAAAAAACTTGCACAAATTGTCGCGCCAGATCAAAACACGCTTGGTTTTATGCTGCCCTACACCCCCCTGCATTACCTTTTATTGGAAAAGGCAGCAGATTACCCTGAAGTGCTTGTAATGACCAGCGGCAACCTCAGCGAAGAGCCGATTGTGACCGAAAACGAAGAAGCTCTAGAAAGACTTGGCAATATCGCGGATGCTTTTCTGCTGCACAACCGGCCCATTGAAACTCGCATCGACGATTCAGTGGTCACGCTCGTTGAGAACCAGACTTATTTTATCCGTCGTGCCCGGGGGTACGCCCCATCGCCGATCCGCCTGCCCTTCTTGGCTGCTCCTGCTTTAGCGACCGGTACACATTTGAAGAACACCTTTGCTCTTTCGCGTGAGCGCTATGCTTTCGTCAGCCATCACATCGGCCACCTCGAAAATCAGGAGACTCTAACTGCTTTCACCAAAGCGATCCACCATTACCAGCATATTTTCAGGATCCAACCGCAACTGATCGCGGCAGACCTGCACCCTGATTACCTGGCAACTCGATATGCCCAGCAGCGTGCCATTATGGAAAACCTACTATTAGTATTGGTACAGCATCACCATGCTCACATTAGCTCTTGCTTAGCCGACAATGGCTGGAACACTGACGAACCAGTAATTGGTTTAGCTTTTGACGGCACCGGCTACGGTACAGATGGCGCTATCTGGGGGGGTGAAGTGCTTTTGGCAAATTATTCCAAATTTGAGCGCCGTTTCCAACTCGAATATGCTCCCCTGCCTGGTGGTGATGTTTCCATCCGCAAAACCGCCCGGCTTGCTCTGGCATATTTGCATAAATTCGGCTTACTCGACCAGGGTGAAGGTCTTGCACCATATCGCTTTTTGGATGAGGTCGAAAGACAAGTCTTGACCCGCCAGGTGGACACAGGTTTCAACACGCCTCTTACAAGCAGTATGGGCAGACTTTTTGATGCGGTAGCTTCCCTAATTGGTCTCTACCAGGAAATAAACTACGAAGCCCAAAACGCCATTCGTTTGGAAGCAATCACAGACTCGGATGAAGACGCAGCTTATGGTTTCCCCATCCAGGGAAGCCAAATACTGCTCAAACCAATTTTTGAAGATATCTTAAATGACTTGCGTGCGAATTTACCCCAATCCACTATTTCAGCCAAATTTCACAACGCAGTCATCAACCTGTCGCTTGACGTTTCTGAGCGATTGAGAAAAGAGACCGGCATCAAAACTGTGGCAATTTCGGGTGGAGTATGGCAGAATAAATTACTGATCAAAAGAATCATTCCCGCCCTGGAAAAGGCTGGTTTTACCCCACTCTGGCACCACCAGGTGCCAACCAACGATGGTGGTGTTGCCCTCGGGCAATTGCTGACAGCCTTATTTCAAACGGGAATGTTGAAGGAGTAATTATGTGTCTGGGTATCCCGGGAAAAGTAATCGAGATCTACGAAATCGATGGCACCTTGATGTCCAAAGTCGATTTTGACGGCGTGACCCAGGAAGTCTGCATTGCTACCACCCCTGAAGCGCAGCTTGGTGACTATGTTTTGGTGCATGCCGGTTTTGCGTTAAACCTGCTTTCAGATCAGGAAGCCAGTGAGACCCTCAAAATCCTCAAAGATCTCGAAAAGTTCCACCAGGATCATTACCGAGACCAGGAAAAAGAATGACAATTGGCAAAGTCAGCCCGGAATCCATCCGACAGACCAAAGCTGTCATGGAGGAGATCCGCCGAATAACCACCCGACCTTGGAACATCATGGAAATCTGCGGTGGACAGACTCATTCGATTATGGAATACGGGTTGGATCAACTCCTTCCTGAGGAAATTACCCTCATTCATGGTCCAGGCTGCCCGGTTTGCGTGACTTCTCTGGAATTGATTGAGCGTGCCCTGCAGATAGCCGCCCAGCCAGATGTGATTTTCACCAGTTTTGGGGACATGCTGCGTGTTCCCGGTTCAAGCTCGGACCTAAATGGTACCCGTGCCAAAGGGGCTGACGTACGCGTGGTTTATTCGCCAATGGATGCAGTCAAATTAGCTCAAAACAATCCAGACAAACAGGTGGTATTTTTCGCCATCGGGTTTGAGACCACTGTTCCAGCTATTGCTGCAAGTCTGCTGCATGCTGACAGACAGGGACTGGAGAATTTTTCCATCCTTCCAGCAAATGTATTGGTCCCACCAGCCATGCATGCCATTCTGCAAAGTCCCGACAACCGCGTCAACGCGTTCCTGGCTGCTGGTCATGTTTGCGCTATTATGGGTTACTGGCAATACGAACCAATTGCAAAAAGCTACCAAACTCCTATAGTCGTGACAGGTTTCGACCCCCTTGACCTTGCTATCGGGATTCTGATGAGCGTTCGGCAGTTAGAACAATGTCGTTTTGAGGTTGAAAATGCCTATCCCCGTTACGTATCACGGGAAGGCAACAAGACTGCCCAGGGAATGATCAACCAGGTTTTCGAACCGGTCGATCGTCAGTGGCGTGGTATCGGCATGATACCTCTATCCGGTCTCGGTTTAAAAGAAACCTACAAACACTTTGATGCAGGTACTCGTTTTAACATCGAACTCGCCCAATTGCAGGAATCGCCCCTTTGTATCGCCGGTTCGGTCCTGAGGGGAATCGCCAAACCAACAGATTGCCCGGCATTTGGCACACTCTGCACACCAACCAACCCACTTGGTGCTCCAATGGTCTCAGCTGAAGGTGCCTGTTCGGCTTACTATCGTTATCATAAGGTGAAATAGATGGATTTCGATTTTCCGGTAATGGAAGGACCAATTTGTCCGATTCCCCTCAGCCAGCATGACCAGATTGTTATCGGGCATGGCGCTGGCGGCGTCTTGACTCATGATCTGATCAGAAATGTTTTTCAAAAATACCTGGGCAATGTAATCCTAAACCAGGGCAATGATGCCGCGCTCTTACAATTACAGCAGCAAATCCCTGAAGACCAAAGCCTGGTGGTCTCTACAGACGCTCACATTGTGTCGCCGCTTTTCTTTGCTGGTGGGGATATTGGCAAACTTTCAATTTGCGGAACAGTCAACGATGTTTCCATGCTCGGAGCAGTGCCAAAATTCCTGACTGCCACCTTTATTCTTGAAGAGGGCTTTCCCATCAGCGATCTCGAACGCATCCTGGCTTCAATGGCTCAGGCTGCCGACGAAGCGCAGGTAAAAATTATCGCAGCGGATACCAAGGTCACCGAAAAAGGCAAGTCGGACGGCATTTTCATCAGTACCACCGGCATTGGTTGGGTCAACCATCGATACCAAATTTCAGGTCAGTCTGCATTACCTGGGGACATTATCATCCTCAGTGGACCACTTGGCAATCATGGCATCGCAGTCGCTGAAGCCAGGGGTAACTTGGGATTTCGCAGTCAGATCCAATCTGATATAGCACCGCTTAATGGGATGATCGCGGCTTTGCTTGACGCTGTTCCCAATGTGCACGTATTACGCGACCCCACCCGTGGTGGGTTGGCTACCACCCTGGTCGAAATCGCATGCCAAAGCAAAGTGACCATTCGGTTGCGGGAAGAAAGCATCCCGATCGATCGAGATGTAAGAAGTGCCTGCGACATGTTGGGGCTTGACCCGCTGTACATGGCAAATGAAGGCAAGCTGATTGCTATTGTTCCGGCTGAAAATGCAGACCTTGCCCTCGAAACGCTCAGAAAGCACCAATATGGTCAAGAAGCCGTTCAAATTGGTGTAGTTGAGAGTGATTCAGATGGGCTGCTCCTGCTAAAAACGCCTTTAGGCACCAACCGTCATCTGGATATGCTGGCTGGCGAAATGCTTCCGCGAATTTGTTGAGTTTAACGATGTCCAAACGTCACTTACATTCAATTTACCATCTGATTTTTGTGATGTTGATAATTGCAGTTGCTCTGCAGGCTTGCCAGCTGGAAAATTCATCGCCGACAGCACCAACTCCGACTGTTGCAGTTTCCCCAATTGCGTCATTAACTCAGACATCAACTCCGACAGCCAATCCCTCACCCACAATACATCCTGCAACTGCCACTGTAAATCCAATAACTGCCACACCGTCTCCAGACCTGGGACAACAAATAGATCTGGTTCTAATTGATGGTGTAGAGTGGTATGTCGTAATCGAACCCATAAATGGGGAGAGACTCTACGCACGCAACACCGAAGAAAGTTTTGCGCCTGCATCGATGATCAAAATTCCGACGGCCCTGGTGGTTTTGAAAATCCTCGAATTTCGCGGAGATACGGTTGAGGACATTCAAAATTACGGTATCGGTAGAAATTTTGCCGATCTGGTAGAGGCAATGGTTATCCGCAGTGAAGAGCAAGCAACAGAATCGCTTGAATATTTCGCGCGTGGAGAAAATCGGCTTAGAAATTATCTGGATTGGTGGGGTTTGAAACACACTACTTTTGATCCTCGCAGAAGCACGGTCGAAGACCTGCTGTTGTCATTGAAACTACTTAACACGCAAGAAGCCCTCAACAAAGAGTTCAGCGACTATTTGCTCGAACTGATGAGCACTTATACCGTAAATGACGAGATCCTGCTTGGTGCAATGCTCGCAGAGCTTCCGCAGTGCACCTTTTATAACAAACGGGGCACCTTGCTGAACCCCACCATTGTTTCAGATATGGGCATTTTAAAATGTGGCGACCAAAGCTGGTATCTGGTTATCGCAGGCACCCCTTCAGTCAATTCTTCTGCAACATTCGACGACATCCAGCAATCCATCGAGAGGTTTGCGCTGGTGATTGCAGACTATATCCAAACACAAGTGGAAGATTAGCATATGCTTAACGCTTGAACTTGTAACTAAGAACCGTTAACTTGAATCTTATCCGGTGGCAAAGTATACTTATTTTTTAGAATTTATTACTCGAGGTAAAAATGAAGATTGATTTTCAAGAAACAACCGATGACCTTGCCAAACGCATCAACATCCATACCCAGTTTGGAAGCCGCGATATCGACCAATGGATGCTGGAAATCCTCGACCTCAAACCCGGCATAAAGATCCTGGATGTTGGCTGTGGCTCTGGGAAGCAATGCTTCTCTTTCTACCATCATCTGAGTGGCGAGGTCGAGATCACTGGTACAGACGTTTCAGAATCGCTGTTGGATGATGCCCGTTCAAAAAACGAGGCGATCAACAATGTGATCGACTTCAAGTTTCTTGATTTCAACCAACCCTTTGATTTGCCTGAAAACCATTACGATTTGATTTCGGCTTGTTTTGCCATTTACTACGCGCAAGACATTCCCTTCACACTCGCCGAGATGCATCGCCTGCTCGTTCCTGGTGGTCGCCTTTTCACCACAGGTCCCATGCCAAGCAATAAACAACTTTTTTATGACATCATCAATGAAGCAACCGGCAAGCCCATTCCTCCCATGCCAGGCAGCTCGCGCTATGCCTCCCAAATTTATGGGACGATGCAAGATCTGTTCAGTAAAACCGAGCAACACATCTTCGAAAATCCCCTGACCTTCGAAGCCGTAGAACCTTTTATGATCTATACCCGTGCTTCCATGTCTGAGGACCGAAAACTTTGGAATTCTCTCTTCCAGACACACGAAGAATTTGAAAAAGTGATGACCGCTATTGAGAAAACTGCTCACAAATTCCTGGAGCGGGATGGCAAATTGGTTATGACCAAGGTCGTTGGCGGCTTCATCGCCACCAAGTGAGTGATCCTATGAAAAATATGACCTTTTACGGAAAATCGTTGCTTTTTTTAGGTGCTCACCCGGATGACATTGAGTTGGGCTGTGGTGCTCTTCTGGCAGACCTGGTCGGTCAGGCAGATGTCTTCTGCATGACCTTCTCAGATAATAAAAAGAACCCGGATTTGCAAAATCTTTCTACTGAACACTACAACAGCATGCATGTCCTTGGACTGAAGGATCATCAAATTGGTTTGGGAAGCTACGAAACCAGGCGTTTCCCTGACTTTCGCCAGGAAATGCTCCAGGATATGCTGGAACTTCGCAAAAAGTACCAACCGGAAATCGTTTTCGTTAACACACCCAAAGATATACACCAGGACCATCAGACCCTGACCGAAGAGGCCACCCGGGCATTTCGCGGAACAACCGTCTTAGGGTACGACGTATTAAGAAGCAGTTATGGCTTTTTTCCCCATTTCCTGGCAGAAGTGAGTGAAAAAGCAGTGGAAACAAAAATAGCAGCCCTGGCTGAATACACAACTTATGCGGGTCGCTATTATTTTGCTCCGGATATCATTCGCTCAACCGCGATTCGTCATGGTGCCTTGGCTGAACGTCCTTACGCGGAAGGCTTCGATATTATTCGTATTGTTGGGCAGTTTTCTAAAACAAATTAAGACTGTCCAGATCGATCTCCTCGAGAGGATCGCTTCTTTTCCTTCTATAAACGTAGGGTCGTACATTCGCTGAATCGAGCGGGAACCATAGGATGCGGTCTGGAACCATCCATCCGTCGGTTAAGTATATATTTTCTCTGAACTGTACTGCAATCAGTTTATTCTCAATTTGGACCACAGTCCCTTTTAACCAATCACGAATACGTTGACCTTCGTTGTCTTCGTGATCACAAAAAACTTCAACCCGATCTCCAATTTTAAAAGGTTCTTCTTCATCAGGTGCTCGCATGTAATTTGCATTTCTCATATTTCTAATAATCCTCCTTACCCCGTCTTACGAACTCATTCTATCCATCAGCTGGTCTAGCAAATCTTTGCGCGTTGTTTCAACCCGGAAAGATTGAACCACCTGGTCACAAAAGCCTTGCACAATCAAGGTTTTGGCTTCTTTCGGTGGAATTCCTCGTGCCTGTAGGTAATACAATTCTTCTTCATCAATATCTCCCATGGTCGCCCCATGAGAGCATTTTACGTCGTCATTCAAGATCTCCAGCCCGGGAACCGATTTTACATCAGCACTCTCGTCCAGAATCAGATTTTTATTGCTCTGATAGGCGTCGGTTTTCTTCGCCTCTGGGTCCACATAAATCATCCCATGCCAGATCGACCGCCCACCGTCACTGGTAACACTTTTATACAATAAATCACTAAAAGTCTGCTCAGCCCAGTGGTTTTGACGGGTATCCAGGTTGATCACCTGGTTGTCTGATGGGAACATGATGCCATTCAGGTTCGCCTGGCTCCCCTTGCCTTCAAGTTCAACCTGGATAAAGTTCTTGCTTGTTACGCTTCCAAGTGCAGCATAATTCCAATCCAACTGGGCATCCACACCAAGCCGGGCTACTTCGTGGGTAACATTCCAAGTGCTTAGATCTAACTGCTGGCGTTCATCGAAATGGAGATTACTCCGGTCGCCCAGATGAACATCTAAAATGCCATTGTGAAAACCAGCGTTCGAGCGATTTTCTGTCAACCAAGCAATCTCAAGGTTTATATTCGCCCCTTCTTCCAGCCAAACCAGGTTCCTTGTAAATGCTGCTCGACCATCAAGTGAAATATTCACAAAACATTGCACAACACCTTCCACGCTCACACCACGTGACACATAAACGATCAGTCCATCATTGGCAAGAGCATGAGGCAGTGCTGCAAACATGCCGTCCTCCACCAGTGTATTGCCGGTCAGGAGTTTGACTGCCAGCTCTGGATTGAGAGCCAAAAGTTCTCTCAAGGTTTTAACAATGACACCTTCCGGAAGCGAGCCAGGAGCAGATATTTGTTCTCCATCTTCCTTAACATGGCGAACACTCAATCGAATCGGACTTCCGTCTGAATCAAGCTTTAGGCAGTCAAGATCCAGGTCTTTAAAGTCCATCCAGCGCCAACTCTCGTCTTTTCGGCTGGGAAATTCCTGCTTCGAGGCAACTTCCCAGGTACGTTTGAGTTCAGGCTGCATTTTCAGCGGCATGTTCTTAAGATTGTTTAAAAATCCAATTTCCCAGGAAGCCGGAAGTTTATCGGTCTTAAATATTTGGTAAGGGGAGTTCGCTGTTATTGCCATCGTTAACCCACTGACCCCACCATCTGAAGTTGGATAAGTTTATTCATCTCCACGGCATATTCCATTGGCAGTTCTTTTACCAATGGTTCGATGAAACCTGAAACGATCATCGTTGTTGCTTCCTCTTCACTTAGACCGCGACTGGTAAGGTAGAACAATTGTTCCTCACCCACTTTGCTTACCGACGCTTCATGACCGATGTTGACGTCATTGGAACCTGAGTCGATAGTCGGCCAGGTATCAGTGCGTGATTCGGGATCCAGCAAAAGTGCATCACAAACCACATTGGACCTCACATCTTTAAGATCTCTTGCTACTTTTACCAACCCCCGATAAGACGCCTGCCCATTACCGCGTGAAATCGATTTGGATGTGATCTTGCTACTTGTATTGGAAGCGAAATGTACCATCTTTGAGCCAGCATCCTGGACCTGTCCGGGTCCGGCAAAGGCTACGGATAGCATTTCTCCATGTGCCCCTTCTCCACGTAAGTAGCAAGACGGATATTTCATAGTCACTCTGGCACCCAGGTTGGCATCCACCCACTCCATCGTGCCGTTTTCGAATACCGAAGCACGTTGTGTGACCAGGTTATAAACATTTGTAGACCAGTTTTGGATCGTTGTATATCGTACCCGCGCATTCTTCTTGACCACGATTTCAATTACACCGCTGTGATACGACTCGGTGGTGTAAGTCGGGGCTGTGCAGCCTTCCACGTAATGCACCTGGGAGCCTTCATCCGCAATGATCAGGGTTCTTTCAAACTGACCAAGGCTGGCATTATTCAAACGGAAATATGCCTGCAATGGCAGGTCAACTTTGACACCTTTAGGAACGTAAACAAAAGACCCCCCAGACCAGACAGCACTGTTCAAAGCAGAAAATTTGTTATCCTGGATCGGAACAACCGTAGAAAAATGCTCTCTGAATAAATCAGGGTATTGCTTTAAACCATTTTCGATACTCAAAAAGACGACGCCCTGTTTTTCAAGGTGTTCGTTGATATTGTGATAAACCATTTCAGAGTCGTACTGCGCGCCGACCCCTGCCAGGTATTTTTGTTCAGCTTCCGGAAGGCCCAGTCGATCAAAAGTATTCTTGATTGTCTCAGGAACGTCATCCCATGATTTCTGATCAATTTCTTCTGGTCGCACATAAAAGTAGATCTCATCCAGGTTCAGCCCACTCAGGTCTGGTCCCCAACTGGGCATCGGTCTTTCAAGAAAGTGCCGGTAAGCTTTCAGCCGGAATTCAAGCATCCACTCAGGTTCTTCTTTAAAAGCAGATATTTGCCTGATTACCTCTTCGTCCAACCCTTTTCTGCTCTTAAAACTTGACATATCCGGGTCGGTAAAACCATATTCATAATCCTTGCCAAGGTTTGCAAGAAGATCTTTGTTAATTGAATCTGTCATTACTCGCCTGGCGCCTGATTGTTTAATTCTTCTGGAGTATCAAATTCGTCTCTGACCCAATCGTAACCATGTTCTTCAAGCTTTAACGCCAGTTCAGGTCCGCCGGTTTCAACAATTTTTCCGTCAAAAAGGATATGCACAAAATCGGGCTTGATATAGTTCAACAAACGCTGGTAATGCGTAATAACCAGAATACCTAGGGTATCACCTGCCAATGTGTTCACCCCGTCCGAAACAATTCTGATTGCGTCAATATCAAGGCCAGAGTCTGTCTCATCCAGGATAGCAAATTTAGGTTCAAGCATTGCCAGCTGAAGCACTTCAGCTCGTTTTTTCTCGCCGCCCGAAAAGCCCTCATTAAGATATCGCCCACCAAAAGCATAGTCCATTTTAAGCATGTCCATTTTGGCTTTCATCTTTTTGCGAAATTCAACCAAGGAAATGCCCTTGGATTCAGGGTCTTGTGCTTTCAGTTTTGCATTGACAGCAACTCTCAAAAAATTAGCCATAGTCACACCTGGGATCGAAACTGGATATTGGAATGCCAGGAAAATTCCCTTGTGTGAGCGTTCGTCAACTGCTAAAGAGGTTATGTCTTCTCCGTCTAACAGTATCTGCCCTTCAGTAACTTCATGTTTGGGATGACCCATAATTGTGTTCGAAAGTGTCGATTTGCCAGCGCCGTT
The DNA here is from genome assembly GCA_964647425.1 of uncultured Anaerolineaceae bacterium. Taxonomy (GTDB): domain Bacteria; phylum Chloroflexota; class Anaerolineae; order Anaerolineales; family Anaerolineaceae; genus Mesolinea. The sequence continues at coordinate 1,900 of CAZYIJ010000040.1, read as the reverse complement.
TGGTCCCATTAACGCGTGGACCTCCCCCTGGTTAATCGTCAAATTTAAGCCTCTGATAATTTCTTGACCGCCAACAGTGACATGCAGATTTTTGATTTCTAAGGTAGACATTAAGCTTTTTTTCCTCGTTCATTCAGTTAAAACAGCATGCGGGATTATAGCAGATGGAGAAGGCAAAGTCAATTTTTGTTGAAATGTATAGATTTACACCATTTTGTTAACTTTGGACAAATCTTTTTTAATTTTCGCATGATGTATAATAATATTCAATAAGAACAGAAATTTAAAACTGTTCGACAAATTAAAACTGTGATGAAAATCACAAATTATTAGCCAAATTATAAGGAGAAAATAGAATGGCAGACGAAAAAAAAGGATTTTTTGATAAACTTTTTGGTAAAAAAGAAGAAGCTAAAGAAGCAGTAGAAGAAGTTGCCAAAGAAGTCAAATCTGAAGCAGAAATTGCAGCAGAAAACGCGAAGCGTGTTGCTGAAGCCGCTCAGAAAAAAGCTGAAACAGAAGCCCGCAAGGCTGAATACGAAGCTCAAAAGCTTGTAAATGAAGCCAAAGCCAAAGCTGAGGAAGCTCGAGAAGCCGCCAAAGAAAAACTTGAGGAATTGGGTTCCAAGAAAGATAACCTGGCAAAAGAGATGGCCGAGAAAGCAGCTGCTGCTTATATCGACAACTACACCGTTCAGTCTAACGACACTCTCAGCCACATCGCCAATCGCTTTTACGGCAAAGCCACACCAGCCCATTACACCTTGATCTATGAACACAACAAGGATGTGATCGGTGACAATATGAATCTCATCAAGCCTGGTCAGGTTTTACGCATCCCCGCTCTTCCTGACGAATTGAAATAGGCATAGGCTTTTTTCAATGACAGAAGAACTAAATCTTAGTACTCTTTTCGAAGAAGTCACAAAAGTTCTGGCAACAAATCGTCAGCAACTGGACGACGCGGATGAGTACAATCATAACCATGGCAGCAACATGGTGCACACTTTCAACCTGATCCAGCAAGCGGTTGCCAGCAAACAGACCGAACCAGTTTCGGACCAACTGGCGTATGCAAGCCGGATATTGAAAGATAAAAGCACCGGTAGCACAGCCCAAATTTACGCCGATGGTCTTGCCAATGCCGCCCACGAATTTGAAGGCAAAGATTTTAACCCTTCAACAGTTGGTACCTTGGTAAACTCCTTAATGGGAATGGGTAGTGGAACTGAACGCGGCTCAGGAGATTTTCTTTCCAGCCTGCTCGGTTCCCTTTCAAAACCTGAACCAGAAGTTCCTCAGGCGCCAGCACCAACTCAACCCAACGATTTGTTAGGCTCATTGATTGGTAGTTTGACGGGGCAGCAACAATCTGCTCCTGCAGCCACTGAACAACCAGACGCAAGCGACTTGTTTGGCTCATTGATTGGTAGTTTTGGCGGGCAACAACCGACAGCTCCTGCCACTCCTGACCAACCAGACGCAAGCGATCTGTTGGGCGGGCTGCTTGGCGGATTGACCGGCGGTTCCTCAGGATCTTCACAATCTGGTTCTGGCGGCGGCATCGGCGACTTGGTTGGCAGCCTGCTTGGCGGTCAATCCAGTGGAAGCCAGAGCTCTGGGCTCGACTCCAAAGATTTATTATCACTTGGTTTAGCCTATTTTGCCGCAAAACAGAGCGGGCAGTCCAACCTGCAGGCAATAATGCAGGCTTTGGCCGGTTCCAGCCCGCTGGGCAAACGTCAAGACCAGCAGCAATCAGGCGCATTGGTGATCAACACCATCCTGAATATGCTTGGAAAAAAGTAAAAACCAGCTTTTTGGTTTATGAAAAACCCCTCATTGCTGTATAGACCGGATAGATCGCTGACAGGTGTTCGGACACATGGTTGACAGATTG